>NZ_JBJGZB010000025.1:0-55884 GCF_054050295.1 Geodermatophilus sp. SYSU D01045 | reverse complement strand
CCCCCCCGCCCCCCCCCCCCCCCCCCCCCCCCCCCCCCCCCCCCCCCCCCCCCCCCCCCCCCCCCCCCCCCCCCCCCCCCCCCCCCCCCCCCCCCCCCCCGGCGTACAGAGGTCGGGATGTCCACAGGGCCCCGGCGGCGGAGCACTCCTCTGGGCCAGGCTCCCGGCCCGTGCACGAACTCGCCGCCCTCCTCCCCCACGGCGCCGCCCGCCGGGACCGGGTCACCCTCGCCACGAGCTCCAGCAGCGTCAGCCGGTGGCTGACCCGCGGTGACGTCGTCCTGCTGCATCCGGGCGTGCTCGCCCTCACCCACCGGAAGGACGAGTGGCCGGTCCGCGCGCTCGCCGCGGTGCTGTGGACCCGCGGTCCGCTGAGCCACCTGTCCGCCCTGGGCGTGCACGGGCTGGCGCCCGCGCCCTCCGGGCCGGTGCACGTCACCGTGCCGGCCGACCGCTGGCCCCGCGGATCCGCAGGAGTCGTCGCCCACCGGACGACGCTGCCGATGCGTCCCGTCCGGGTGTCCGGCCTGCCCGTGCTCGGCGCCGCCCGCAGCCTCGTCGACGCGTGGAGCTGGGCCGCCAGCCCACGGCGCAACCCGCAGGCGGCCGTCGACGTCCCGGTGGTCCGGCAGGCGGTCGTCGAGGCCGTCCGCACGCGGGCGGTCGACGTCGAGGACCTGCTGGAGGAGTCCGCGGAGCAGCGGGTGCACGCCGGCCGGGCGGAGCTGACCGACCTCCTCGGTCTCGTCGCGGGCGGCTGCCGGAGCGAGCTCGAGGTGTTCGGCGTCCTGCACGTGCTCTGCACACCCGGCATCCCGCCGTTCGTGCAGCAGCACCGGATCGTGCTCGCCAGGGGCCGCACCGTCTACCTCGACGTCGCGTGGCCCGGGCTGCGGGTGGCGGTGGAGCTCGACGGCGCCGCCTTCCACGGCAGCCGCGAGCAGCGGGAGCGCGACCTGCGCCGCGACACGGCCCTGGCGGCGCTCGGCTGGGTCGTGCTCCGGTTCAGCTACCGGCGGCTGACCACGGACCCGGACGGCTGCCGGCGCGAGATCAAGGCGGTCCTGCGCCGGCGGCTTGCGGCCCTCTGAACGCCGGTGGCCCAGGACTCACCGAGTCCTGGGCCACCGGGGTACAGCGGTGTGTCAGCCGAGCGTCAGGCGCTCTTCTCGCGGCGCTCGCGGTTGGGCTTGCGCGGCACGATGGTCGGGTTGACGTGCTCCAGCACGACCTCCTTGGTGATCACCACGGAGGCGACGTCCTCGCGGCTGGGCACCTCGTACATCACCGACTGCAGCACCTCCTCCATGATCGCCCGGAGCCCGCGGGCGCCGGTGCCGCGGAGGATGGCCTGGTCGGCGATCGCCTCGAGGGCGTCCTCGGTGAACTCCAGCTCCACGCCGTCGAGCTCGAACAGCCGCCGGTACTGGCGCACCAGCGCGTTCTTCGGCTCGGTGAGGATCTGGATCAGCGCGTCCCGGTCGAGGGCCTGCACGCTGGTGATCACCGGGAGCCGGCCGATGAACTCGGGGATCATGCCGAACTTCAGCAGGTCCTCGGGCATGACCTCGGCGAAGGCGTTGGCCTCCTCGATCTCCTTCTTGCCGCGGATCTCCGCGCCGAAGCCGATCCCCTGCTTGCCGACCCGCTGCTCGATGACCTTCTCCAGGCCGGCGAAGGCACCGCCCACGATGAACAGCACGTTCGTCGTGTCGATCTGGATGAACTCCTGGTGCGGGTGCTTGCGGCCGCCCTGCGGGGGCACCGACGCCGTCGTCCCCTCGAGGATCTTCAGCAGCGCCTGCTGCACGCCCTCACCGGAGACGTCGCGGGTGATCGACGGGTTCTCGCTCTTGCGGGCGATCTTGTCGACCTCGTCGATGTAGATGATCCCGGTCTCGGCCCGCTTGACGTCGTAGTCCGCCGCCTGGATCAGCTTGAGCAGGATGTTCTCGACGTCCTCGCCGACGTAACCGGCCTCGGTCAGCGCCGTGGCGTCGGCGATCGCGAACGGGACGTTGAGCATCCGGGCCAGCGTCTGCGCCAGGTGCGTCTTGCCGCACCCGGTCGGGCCCATCAACAGGATGTTGGACTTGGCGAGCTCGACCGAGTCGTCCCGGCTGGAGCGCTCACCGCCGGCCTGCACCCGCTTGTAGTGGTTGTAGACCGCGACGGCGAGGGTGCGCTTGGCCTTCTCCTGGCCGATGACGTACTGCTCGAGGAAGTCGTGGATCTCGCGGGGCTTCGGCAGCTCGTCGAACTTCAGGTCCGACGACTCCGAGAGCTCCTCCTCGATGATCTCGTTGCAGAGGTCGATGCACTCGTCGCAGATGTAGACGCCGGGGCCCGCGATGAGCTTCTTGACCTGCTTCTGGCTCTTCCCGCAGAACGAGCACTTGAGCAGGTCACCGCTCTCACCGATTCGTGCCACCTGCTGACCTCCACCTCAGGGGGTTTGCAGATCCCGGGGGTGCGGACCTGCGGATCGTGTGTCGCTTGCTGCCCGTGCTGGCTCCGCGGGAGCGGGTGCCGCGAGGGTGACCTCCCGGCGCTGCCGGCCGGGCTTGGGGCGTTCGCCGACGGTACCTGTCGCCGCCGACGCCGCGGGGGTTCGACGCCCCGGTGCGCCGGGGGCGCCCGACTCGCGCGTCACTCCCGGCACTGCACCCCGAACGGTACGGGTCGAGCGCGCGACACGCGCGAACTCGACCCGCACCGATCGGGCGATCACGGGATCAGACCGGCAGCGCGTTGAGCTTGCGGCTCTGGATGACCTGGTCGACGATCCCGTACTCCTTGGCCTCGGGGGCCGTTAGGATCTTGTCGCGGTCGATGTCGGCGCGGACCTGCTCCACCGAGCGGCCGGTGTGGCGGGCCAGGATCTCCTCCATCTGGGCCCGCACCCGGGCAATCTCGGCGGCGTGGATCTCGAGGTCCGAGACCTGGCCGCCGGCCTCGCCGGAGGGCTGGTGGATCAGCACGCGCGAGTACGGCAGCGCCAGCCGCTTGCCCGGGGTGCCGGCCGCGAGCAGGACGGCGGCGGCCGAGGCGGCCTGGCCCATGCACACGGTCTGGATGTCCGGGCGGACGAACATCATCGTGTCGTAGATGGCCATCAGCGACGTGAACGAGCCACCGGGCGAGTTGATGTAGATCGTGATGTCGCGGTCGGGGTCGGCCGACTCCAGCGTGATCAGCTGGGCCATCACGTCGTTGGCCGACGCGTCGTCGATCTGCACCCCGAGGAAGATGATCCGCTCCTCGAAGAGCTTGTTGTACGGGTTGCTCTCCTTCATGCCGTAGCTGGTCCGCTCCACGAAGGAGGGCAGCACGTACCGGCTGGAGGGCAGCTGGAAGTCGCTCATCGTCTGTCAGTCCTCGCTGCTCAGTTGTCGGAGACCGGGTTGGCGCTGTCGGTCATCGCGGCGCGGCTGACGACGTGGTCGACGAAGCCGTACTCGAGGGCCTCCTGCGCGGTGAACCAGCGGTCGCGGTCGGAGTCCCGCTCGATCTGCTCGATGGACTGGCCGGTGTGGAACGACTGCAGCTCGTTGAGCTCGCGCTTGGTGCGGCGGAACAGGTCGGCCTGGATGGCGATGTCCGCGGCGGTGCCGCCGACGCCGGCCGAGGGCTGGTGCATCATGATCCGCGCGTGCGGCAGGGCGTAGCGCTTGCCCTTGGTGCCCGCGGTCAGCAGGAACTGCCCCATGGAGGCGGCCAGGCCCATGCCGTAGGTGGCGACGTCGCAGTCGATGAACTGCATCGTGTCGTAGATGGCCATGCCGGCGCTGACCGAGCCGCCCGGCGAGTTGATGTACAGGTGGATGTCCTGCTTGGGGTCCTCGGCGGACAGCAGCAGCATCTGCGCGGCCAGCTGGTTGGCGATGACGTCGTCGACCTGGGTGCCCAGGAAGATGATGCGCTCGCGCAGCAGGCGCTCGTAGACCGAGTCGTTGAGGTTCATCCCCCCGGCGCCGCCCCGCATGAGCGGGCTGCTGGCCGGGTTCGGGTGGGTGCTCACGGGTGGTGTGACCTCCGTTGGCGGTGGATCGAGTCGGTCTCGGTGGGCGGGGAGCGGGGCCGGCGACCCTGGCGGGCCGTACCCCCGGCCTCCGCCCCGAGTCACGTCGACCCTAACGCGCACCCCTGGGCCCGCAGTCCCGGCGCGGGGCCTGTTCGCCGACGGCGCAGCGCGCCCCCGGGAAGACGACGGACGCCGCCCTCCCCCGCGTGCGCGGGGGCAGGACGGCGTCCGTGGTGAGCGTCCGGGCGGCCCCGTCCGAGGCTCGCCCGAGCTCGCTCGGGGTGAGAGGACGGGGTCCTTCGTCAGCCCTTGGCGACGTCCTCGCTGTCCTCGGTGGCACCCTCGGTCGCCTCGACGGCGGCCGCGTCGGCGACCTCGGCGTCGGGGGCCTCGTCGGCCTCCTCGGCGGCGGTGTCGTCAGCCGCGGGGGCGGCCTCGGCGGCGCGCACCGTCTGCGGGCGGGCGGCCTCCAGGTCGACGACGTTGCCCGACGCGTCGGTGATCGTCGTCTGCTCGAGCAGCTGGGCCAGCGCCTTGGTGCGGCGCACGTCGGCGACGAACTCGGCGATGTTGCCGCTCTGCTGGAGCTGCTGGGCGTACTGCTCCGGGCTCATCCGGTTGCGCGAGGCCTGGGCCATGATCTGCGCCGACAGGTCGTCGTTGTCGACGGTGATCTCGCGGGCGTCGGCGATCGCGTCGAGGACGAACTGGGTGCGGACCGCCTCCTCGATGTTCTTCTTCTGCTCGGCGTCGTAGGCCTCGCGGCTCTCGCTGCCGGACATGGACAGGAAGGTGTCCCAGTCCATCCCGGCGCCGGTGAGCTCGTTGGTCAGCGCGTTGTTGCGGAACTCCAGCTCGCGGTCGACCAGGCCCTCGGGGATCGGGACCTCGGTGACCTCGAGCAGGTGCTCGACCAGCTTGTCGCGGGCCTGCGCGCCCTGCTGCATGACCTTCACCCGCGACAGCCGGGTGCGGACGTCGTCGCGCAGCTCCTCGAGGGTGTCGAACTCGCTGGCGGTGGAGGCGAACTCGTCGTCGAGCTCGGGCAGCTCCTTGGCCTTCACCGAGCGGACGGTGACGGTGACCTGGGCCTGCTCGCCGGCGTGCGGGCCCTGCTGCAGTGCGGTCTCGAAGGTGGCCGACTCGTCGGCGGACAGCCCGCGGACAGCGTCGTCGAGGCCCTCCATGAGCGAGCCGGAGCCGACCTCGTAGGACATGCCGCTGGTCGTGCCGTCCTCGAGCACCTCGTCGCCGACGCGGGCCTCGAGGTCGATGGAGACGTAGTCGCCGTCCTGGGCGGCGCGCTCGACGCCGGTCAGCATGGCGAAGCGCTCGCGCATGACCGAGACCTGCTGGTCGATCTCCTCGTCGGTGACCTCGACGTCGTCGACGGTCACGTTCAGGTCGTCGAGGGCCGGCAGCTCGATCTTCGGGGCGACGTCGACCTCGGCGGTGAACGCCAGGGTGTCGTTGTCGTCGAGGCGGGTGACCTCGATGTCGGGCTGGCCGATGACGCGGACCTGGTTGTCGCGGACGACCTCGGAGTAGACCTCCGGGATGGCGTGCTGGACGACCTGCTCGAGGACGACCGGACGGCCGATGCGCTGGTCGAGGATCCGGTTGGGCACCTTGCCCGGACGGAACCCGGGGACGCGCACCTGCCGCTTGAGCTCCTTGTAGACCTCGCCGAAGGCGTGGTCCAGGTCTCCCCACGGCACCTCGATCGCCATCCGGACCCGCGTGGGGCCCAGTTCCTCGATGGTGCTCTTCACAGCGGCAGTGCTCCTCGGTACGACGGAAGGGGACGCCGGGACCGGCGCCGGGTCGACCCCCGAGTCTAGAGACGCCGGGGGCGGGGTCGGGGTGGCGGGATTCGAACCCACGGCCCCCCGCTCCCAAAGCGGGTGCGCTACCAAGCTGCGCCACACCCCGTGGCGGCTGCGAGTCTAGGTGCAGCCGGAGACGCCCGACCGCGCGTCACCGCCCGCGGCGGCGCGGGCCCCGTGGTTCAGCCCAGGGAGGCGGTGAGGGTGACCGAGTCCTCCGCGACCGTCTCGCAGGTCAGCTGCAGGGGGCCCGCCGAGACGCTGTCGCCCTGGGCGCAGGACAGCTCCCGGTCCCCCACCCGCAGCATGGCCTGACCGCCCTCGACGGCGCCGAGCTCGACCGTCACCCCGAGCACCTCGGCCTGCCGGCCCGGTCCCGACAGCTGCAGCCTGCACGTGGTGCCCGAGCAACTCAGGTCGGCGTCGGCCCCGCCCGTCCCGCTCGCGGTGGCGCTGCCGCCGGCGCTGGTCTCCGTGGCACCGCCGGTGTCCTCGGTGGTCTCGGTCGCGGCCGTCCCGGTGTCGGCGGTGTCCGAGCCGTCCCCGCAGCCGGCCAGTGGCAGCAGCAGGAGGGTCCCGGAGAGGACACCGGCGACCAGCCCGGCGCGTCGTGCCGTCCTCGTTCCCATGCCCCCTCACGGTATCGGCGGAGGCCGGTCCCCGGGCTCCTCCGGTGCGCCGCTCACCTCGCCGTCTGCATGCCGGCGCTCGGGTCAGACGGCCGGACGGCGGCCGGCCCACGGGGCCGCCTCCTCCAGTGCGGCGGCGACCCGCACGAGCAGGTCCTCCCGGCCGGCGCCCGCGATCACCTGGACGCCGACCGGCAGGCCGGCGTCGGTGGTGTGCAGCGGCAGGCTGACCGCCGGCTGGCCGGTGACGTTGGCCTGGGCCGTGTACGGGATGAACGCCCCGATCCGCCGCCCCTCCTCGCGCGGGCCCGCGGCGGTGAACCAGCCGAGCTCCGGCGGCGGCGCGCCCACGGTCGGGGTGACCAACAGGTCGAAGCCCTGCCCGCCGTCCGCGGCCGGGGTCCAGAAGCGGGCCATCCGACGGCACCAGGAGCCCAGCCAGGCCCGAGCGCCGAGGTACTCGGCCGCGGTCGTCCGGTGACCGGCCGCCCGGTAGTGGGCGTTGCGCGGCTCGAGCTCGTCGTCGGCGATCTCCCGGCCGAGGACCCGCTCGAGGTCGGCGAGCATGCGGGCGGTGTCGGCGGCGATGGTGGCGTTGAAGTGCCGGGAGAAGCCGTCGTCGAAGAAGGCGGCGGGCGCGGCGGGCTCGACGTCGCAGCCGAGGTCCTCGAGCAGCCGGCCGGCGTGGGCGACGGCGGCCCGGCACTCGGGGCTGTCGAGCCAGCGCTCGTGCGGCGGGGCGTCGAGCAGGCCGACCCGCAGCCGGCCGACCGGGGCGCCGACCTCCTCGACCAGCGGGCGCGGCAGCGGCGGGGCGGCGTAGGGGTCGCCGGGCATCGGGCCGCCGATGGCGTCGAGGACGGCGGCGGTGTCGCGGACGGTGCGGGTGACGACGCCGTCGATGGTGGCGCCTGCCCAGCCCTCGCCGACGTCGGGGCCCTGGCTGACCCGGGCCCGGCTGGGCTTGAGCCCGACCAGTCCGCACTCGCTGGCGGGGACGCGGATCGACCCGCCGCCGTCGCTGGCGTGCGCGATCGGGACGTACCCGGCCGCCACGGCCGCGGCCGACCCGCCGCTGGAGCCGCCGGTGGAGCGGGTGGGGTCCCACGGGTTTCGGGCCGCGGCGTTGGCGGCGGGCTCGGTGGTGACCGTCGTCCCGAGCTCGGGGACGTTGGTCCGGCCGAGGACGACGAACCCAGCAGCACGGAAGGCCTCGGCCAGGTGGCTGTCACGCCGCCAGCGGACCCCTGCGTCGCGCAGCGGGGCGAGGCCGTAGCAGGTCTCCTCCCCCGCCATGTGCGCGCCCATGTCCTTGAGCAGCAGCGGCACGCCGCGGAAGGGCCCGTCGGGCAGCCTGCCGGCGGCCTCGGCGCGGGCGGCGTCGAACCGGTCCCGGATGACGGCGTTGAGCTGCGGGTTCGTCGCCTCGATCCGGGCGATCGCGGCGTCGACGAGCTCGGCGGGGCTCACCTCCCCCCGGCGCACCCGGTCGGCTTGCGCGGTGGCGTCCAACTGTGTGGGCTCGGTCACGCCCGGACGCTATCGGCCGGGCCCGCTACGCTGGGCGGGCACCTCGCGGGTGTAGCTCAATGGCAGAGCCCCAGCCTTCCAAGCTGGCCATGCCGGTTCGATCCCGGTCACCCGCTCCACGTCCTAACCAGGGCGGTTGCCTGTCTGCGCATGTCAGCCGGGCAGCGCCGCTCCTTCCTTGCCTTGAGGGTGCTGCCCCCTGCTGACCGCTGACCACCGGGTTTGGCCGGTGCTTAAGGCACGGTTGAGGCACGATCCAGTCGACACAGCTGGATAGGCATCTCGTGGAGAGCCCACTTCCGGGCCGACTGTCAACGACACGATGACCCGCCATGACCTGCACAGGGACTACCCGGAGGACGGCGCCAGCCGCTTGAGCGCCGTCCAGTCCGTCTTGCTCGGCGCGGGTCCAGGTCACTGAACCGGGGCAGTCCCCTGCGCCGTTCCTAGTCGCTTGGGGGTGCCGACTGCCGCCACGGGTAGGAGTGGGGGGCGGACCATTCTCTGCCGATGCCCGGGGGGGCAGCCCACAGAACTGTCCAGCACGCAACCCAAGTGCCTGCAGCTGGAGTCCGTGCAGTCCGCTAGCAGCTCTCCCGGCTCCGGCATGAGATGTGCGGCCGCCTCGTTGACCGGACGGGGGACGGAGCCGCCGGCGAGTCCGAACAGAGCGACACCGGCGTCGTCGGCCCAGCGGCGCGCCTGGCGGGTGAAGCCCGCTGGGGAGATCACCGCAGCGCGGCTGGCAATCACACTCGCCTGTCCCTGCACACGCTGGACACCGGAGAGCCCCGCGCCGGAAGAAGCAGAATGCAGATGGACCAGCAGGTGCTTGCCGCTGCGCTGAACGCCCCTGCCGGCCTTCTGCGGTTGCACATCGGTGAAGCCACACCAGTGGAACCAGCTCGATAGGGCCCGATGGTCGTCGAGGTCCCCGTAATAGAAGTCGGACCAACGCGACGTGGGTGCGTACCGCCACAGCCGTCCCCACTTGTCGGAGGTCCCGCCGTCAGCCGCCCACCACTCTCCGAGCAGCTCGGCCAACTCGTCGACAGGCAGCTCGTCGAGGGGCATGTCAGGCCTGGAGCTCCCGGACGTGGTGAACGGCGAACCGAACGTCCATCCGTCCCCGGGACCCCGGATCGTCGTGGACCTCCAAGTCGGCGGTCCAACCAAGCCCAGGTCTTAACGCGACCTCAACCTGCGCCGCTTCCGTCTGCCCTGAGCGGCAGGAGGTGCAGACGATCTTGACCACCTCTCCAGGAATGCTGACGCTTGCCTAGAGTCGTTTGCCCTAATTTTTCGCCCTGAGCTTTCGCGGCCGAGATGTGCCGCTCAGGGACCCTCTTCCGAGTCCTTCACCCTGGGGATACCGTCGTTACTGCCCTCGGGGGCAACGCCACTCCGCAGTCTTCTTGATGATCGATGCGGAAGGAAGGCAGATGTCATCCATCACTAGGGAGCAGGTACTCAGTTCTCTTCCGGCCGACACTAGGCGGGATCTAGGCCCCGAGCCGCCACCCCCCATCGCGGATTTCACCGTTTCCGATGGACGGCAAGTGACGTTCGTTGCTCTTCCCAGCGACGATGCCTTGGAGGCTTCAAATCTAGGAGTGCAAATACGTACTCCGCCCAATGTCAGCCCACTGGACGCGTTGAGCGTCGCTCAGATGACGGCACGGGACATCTTCGAAGCCTTCGCCGATCACGAGCTCGCTGTCCCCGAGGAGCTCAGAAGTCATGAACAGAGCCAAGATCGACCGCGAGGGTGGGCTCGTCACCTAGCGGGGGAACCACAAAGCAGCCTGGGGATTTGTAGCCGCCCGGGATTCATTGCTACTCTTCCTTCATTCTTCTGGGCTCAAAGCACTACAGGTCAGGCCGGGGAGGTGATCGAACTGCATATCGGTCCTCGCCATAACCCCTGGGACTGGGAATGGGGTGGTGGTGGATGGCCCGCATCCCACCCAGGATGGAAGCGAGTCTCTACCGAAGCGCACAATGTCGACCGATTCTTCTGCCGGATTGTGGTCTGCGGTAAGGGTTATCATGCCTATCAGGACCTCCCGGGCGACACACTCGGGCCGTGGCTGTTCAGCCAGTACCGAGCACCCGGCAGTACAACGTGGGGTAATGCTCTAGAGGTGATGTTCCCGGCTCCGACCACTGGGGCGACTTACGACTGGCACTTCTGGACTGGGTACAATTGGGACTGGCGCACGAGCATCCTTCACAGCTCGCTGGGCGATGTGTTCCACGAGTACCGCGCCTACGGCATTGTCGCGGTGGGGGATGCCTAGCGACTGCGCCATATGAGCGCCTCCGATGGCCTGCCACGTTTGTGGGCTTGCCTGGCGTAGGTGCTTCGTTTGCGCCTCACAGCCGGCGCGGGCTGGGAGCCTTGTACGCCTCCGCTTCGCGGAGACTGTCTCGTCCTGCCGCCCTGAGGTTGATCCGGCCGCCCTCAGCGTCGAGGGGCGCAAACCATCTTGACCACCCCTACGGGGACGCTGGCGCTTGCTCAAGATCGTTTGCCCTGATCCCTTGACCCTGAGCCTCCACGACCGGAGTGGCTCAGAGGCGCGGTGACGGGAGATGCCCGCCATCGGACGACGATCCGGACCGGGACGGCTAATACGCCCAAGGGACGGTGGGTCACGCGTGGATCACGCCGGACCGCTGGGTCACATGTGGTCATGAGCCCTCGCCCGGCGGTTGGAATGAGCCACTGACCAGCGCAGATACGGTTACGAGACCCCGCCTTCCAAGCTGGCCACGCGGGTTCGGTTCCGTCACCCGCTCCACGTACTGACCAGGGCGTGTGCGCGTCGTCCGGCTCACCAGGGCGTCGGTGTTGCCCTCGTGCCTCGGTCGTGCCGCCCCCTGTTGGCCGCTGACCACCCGATCCGACCGGTGCTCGAGAGAGGGTGGAGGCACGACCCAACGGGGTCCCGGTCCGCCGACACAGCCGAGCGCTTCCGGCCGTCGACCGTCGGCTGTACGACGCCGGCGTCCGAGTCCGTCACCGAAGCCATCCGTCGTGGCGCCGTGCAGGAGATCAGGATCCGGGCGCTCACCGGCATCGCCGTGCTCAGGGCCGCTCCCCGGCTGCCCCTGTCCCAGCCGTCTGTCCCAGCGCGACGAGCTCCCGTGGCGGCCGCGCACCCGCCAGAGCCACGCACCGGCCCCCGATGGCCACCGCCACCACGGCGATGGTCACGCCGTACGGGGTCGAGACCTTCGGCGCCGACAAGCCGAACGTCGTCCACCCGGAGCGCAGGGACGGGGACCAGGGCACCTCCTTCCGCCTGGAGAGCCCGACCGCGAGGGCGCCCTGACGGGCCGCGGCGTGGTCAGAGCTGCGGCCGGATCCCCGGCTCCCGGGCGAGGTCGTCCACGTCGAGGGAGCCCTGACCGCGGACGGCGGCCTCGGCCGGGCCCCGCCGCCCGGCTGGGAGCACGGTCCGCGCCTCGACGCTCTCCAGTTCGAGCGCCATGGCGGCGTAGAGGGCCAGGACGGCGAGCGCGAGGCCGACCCATCCGGCCACGGTCATCCATGTGGTGGACCCGGTCAGCTCGTAGGCGCCGGTGACGACGAACCGGACGCCGGCCAGCCCCATGACGCTCGCCGGGACGAGCTTGGCCGCGCCGGCGACCGCCGGCACGGACATCGCCACGCCCGCGGTCAGCAGCAGGACGCCCAGGCCCTTGCTGGCCGTGCCGGGCGGCGAGGTGAGCGTGGTCAGGCCCACCGTGCCCCAGGTCCCGGCGAGCACACCCATGCCCGTGGCCGCCACCGGATCGCGCGCGAGGAACCCCACGACGGACGCGATCGTCTGCAGCAGGACGGTCGCGGCCAGGGCGGTCAGGGCCGCGACCCGGCCCTCCGTCGGCGGGATCCACGCCAGCTGGACGGCGCTGAAGACGGTGGTCGCCAGCGCGAGGGCGAGGAACCCCAGCGGCAGCGGCGTGGCGATCGGCCGCAGCACGAGCCGGGTGGCCGGTCCGGGCGCGGCGCCGTGGGTGCTCATCAGCTCACCAGGATCTGGGTCGCGGACTCCTTGATCCTGCTGTTGGCCCAGCGGGCCTGACGCAGGTTCTGGGGATGGCAACGCCGGGCGAGAGCGAGCAGCTCGGTGTCCTCGACGCCCTGCGCCACCTGGGCGACCATCTCCCAGTCGACCGAGACCCCGACCGCGTGGATGTGGATGCTGCGCAGGTCACGCAGCAGCAGCAACGCCGGGGCCGACCGCCGGCCGAGCCGGTCGCTCACCGCCTCGGTCAGTCGCGCGCGCAAGCGCGGCTCACCGGCGGGCTCCGGGTCCAGCTCGACGCCGTACCGGTCCCCGAACGCGGCCAGCCGGCGCACGTGGTCCTGCGACCAGCGGGCGAGGTCGCGGCCCACGTGGAAGACCTCGTGCTCGACCTTGTGCCGCTCGGCCACGGCCAGCAGTCGGTGCGCCAGGGAGTTCTCCGAGCGGTGCAGCTCCTCGAGCGCCAGCCCGATCTTCACGCTCGTCCTCCCCCGGCCGGCATCGTCTCCTCGACGAGGGCCGCCGTGCCGCCTCGGGTCGGCGGGAGGGTGCCGAGGGCCGGGGCGGAGCCGGTGGTGGTCGGTGCCGGAGACCTGCCGCGCCGCGACCAGCGGACCTTGCGCACCCGGGCGGCCGCGGTCTTGAAGATCGGCTGCTTGGAGGCGGCGTCCCAGTCGGTGAGGGTGAGCTCGTTGGCCGCCCGCCGGTGTCCCCTCCGCCCCCCGTCGTCCCAGTAGCCGTAGTGGAAGGGCAGGAAGAGGACGCCGTCGCGGATGCCGCTGATCCGCAGCCGGGCCCGCACCCGCCCGCGCGGCGTCGAGACCTCCAGCAGGTCGCCCTCCCGGACCCTCAGCCGCTGGGCGTCACCGACCGACATCTCCACCCAGACGTCGCGGGCGGCGGCCTGCAGCTGCGGGGCCCGGCCGGTCTTGGTGCGGGTGTGGAACTGGTACAGGGTGCGACCGGTGATGAGGGAGAACGGGAAGTCCGGCGAGGGTTCCTCGTGCGGCGGGACGTACTCCGCCGCCTTGATCACGGCCTTGCCGGACGGGTTGAGGCTCCTGTACTCGTCGGGCTCGAGCGGTGCCCCGGTGAGCAGGTCGCGGCCGTAGCTCTCGCAGTACTGCGGGTCGCTGGAGAACCGGCCGTCGGCATAGAGCCGCTCGGTGCCCTCGGGTGCCTCGTCGGTGCACGGCCACTGGATGCCGCTGCCGCCGCGCAGCTTCTCGTAGGTGAGGCCGGTGTAGTCGCACGGCCGGCCGCGGCTGCACTCCTTCCACGCCTCGAACGCGCCCTCCGGATCCGACCACTTCACCAGCGGGGCGCCGTCCTTGTCCTGCAGCCCGAGCCGGTGCGCGAAGTCGACGAGGATGTCCATGTCCGGCCGGGCCTCCCCCGGCGGGTCCACCGCCTTCTCCGACAGGTGCACGGTGCGGTCGGCGTTGGTGAAGGTGCCGGTCTTCTCGCCCCAGGTGGCCGCGGGCAGGACGACGTCGGCCAGCTGTGCGGTCTCGGTGAGGAAGATGTCCTGCACGACGAGGAAGAGCCGCTGCTGGGTCAGGATCGACCGGATCCGGGCCAGCTCGGGCAGGGACACCGCCGGGTTGGTGCAGATGACCCAGAACATCCGGAGCGAGCCCTCTTCGAGGTACCGGAGCTGCTGCATGACGTGCGTCGGCGGCGCGTAGTGCGGGACGTGCTCCGGCTCGACGTTCCAGATCCGGGCCAGGTCCTCGACGTGCGCCTCGTTCGACCAGTTCCGGAAGGCCGGCAGGTCGCCGTCGGCACCGGCCTCGCGGGTGTTCTCCGCGGTCGGCTGGCCGTTCATCTGCAGGATCCCGCAGCCGGGGCGCCCGAGCATGCCGCGGACCAGGTGCACGTTGTTGACCTGGACGGCGGCCGCGGTGGCCTGGTGGGACTGGTAGAAGCCCTGCAGCACCGTGGACAGCAGCCGCTCGGCGGTGCCGATGACCCGGGCGGCCTCGCGGATCTGCGCGGCCGGGACGTCGCAGATCCGGGCGACCTCGTCGGGCGGGTACTCGGCGACCCGCTCGGCCAGCTCCTCGAAGCCGACGACGTGGGCGTCGAGGTAGTCCCGGTCGATCCACCCGTTGCCGAGGATCTCGTGCAGCAGGCCGTTCATCAGCGCCACGTTGGTCCCCGGCTTCGGCGCGAGGTGGACGGTGGCCGCGCGCGCCACCGGGGTCATCCGCGGGTCGACGCAGACGATCTTCGGCGGGTGCGGGCCGGCGAGCCGGTCGAGGACACGGCTCCAGGTCACCACCTGGGTCTCGGCCATGTTGTGCCCGTAGAGGCAGATGACGTCGGCGGAGTCGACGTCGGCGTAGGAGCCGGGCTGCCCGTCGGTGCCGAAGGACTCCTTGAGCGCTGCGGCCGCCGTCGCGGTGCACAGCCGGGTGTTGCCGTCGACGTGGATCGTCCCGATGCCGCCGTGCGCGATGAGCCCGAGCGTGTAGTAGTCCTCGAGGAACAGCTGGCCGGTGTTGTAGAAGCCGATGGCGCTGGGTCCCTGCTCCTCCAGCAGCTCCCTCGTCCGCTGCACGACCAGGTCCATGGCGGTGTCCCAGTCGGTCTCGACCAGCCGGCCGTCCCGGCGGACCAGCGGGCGGGTCAGCCGTTGCCGGGAGCCGTTCGCCTGCCAGCCGTAGAGGTCCTTGGGGTCCAGCCGGCCGCGGTTGACCCGGTCCCCCGCCCGTCCCCGGACGCCGACCACCCGGCCGTCCTTCACCGCGAGGTCCATCGCGTCGCCGTTGGAGTGCAGGATCGACGCCGCCTGCACCCAGCGGTCCACGGCGCCCTCGGAGACGCCCTCGGCGAGGTGCTGGTCGACCCGCGCCGGCCAGGTCTCGCCCGGGCCGTACGGCGTACGGGTCCCCCACGGCTCGGCGATCCGGTCGATCCGCGGCATCCTGACTCCTCGGTTCGGTGCACGTCGCCCTGCCGGGCGCGGCCCTGGTGACCGCCGTGTCTCGTCTGTGCGTGTGCGGGAGGGCCGATCGGCCGCTCCAGCGTCGGTGACGTCGTCCGCGAGCGCGAGGCCACCGGCATCCTCCTGCGGGATCCCGACCCGCTGGACGCTCACGGCCCGGTGCGGGGACCCGGCCGGCGCCCGCCTCCGCTACCCCGGCCGCCCGACGGCCGAAACCGTGCCGGTCATCGGGCCGTGCCCCTCCGCGGCCGGCACGCCTCAGCGCCGGCGAGCGGAGCTCGACGTCGGCTCCCGGCCCGACTGCAGCACACGTGCTCACCACAGCCGGCGGCCGCGACACGGTTGCCGTCGGGACGCCTTTGCGCGCCCGGATCGGCCGGTGGCACGCTGGGCGCCACTCCCTGGGGAATCGGGGCACCGGGTGGTCCGACCACGTGCCACCGGATCGACCGCGAGCAGGCGGACGAGGGCACCACGACCGTGCAGGACGCGGAGCCCACCGGGGCGAGTGCGCCGCCGGACGGCGGCACGACCGTGCGGGCCCGGGCCCAGGTGCAGCGCGCGCTGGCACAGAGGGTCCGCCGGGAGGCAGCCGAGATGCGCGCCCGCAGCGTGACTCTCCAGGTCGCCGTCCACGCGCGGCAGGCCACGGTCACCGGCCCCGCCGGGCTGCGCCGCCGACTGGCCGCAGCCGAGCGCCATGCCGCGGACCTCGAGGTCGCGCCGGTGAGCAACCGGCGCATCGGCCAGGCCATCGGCATCCTCGTGGCCCGTCACGGGGTGACCGAGGACCAGGCCTTCGACCTGCTGCGGCAGTGCAGCAACCGCCACGACGTCGAGCTGGCGGTGGTGGCCGACGACGTCGCCCGCACCGGCGAACTCCAGCCCACCGCGCGCGGACGGTAGCGACCGCCGGGCGGCTCCACCGGGTCGCCGGAGCCGGGCGGGTCGAGGCGGGACACGCCGCGCGCACTGTGTCAGGTACCCGACACAGGAGTACCGTCGATCGGGTGGCGACGGCATCCCTTCCCGGCCGGCGCCCCGGTTTCTCGGTCGTCGTGCTGGCCGCCAGCGCCGGCGGGGTGCGCGCCCTGGGCACCGTCGTGTCCGGGCTGCCGGCGGACTTCCCGGTGCCGGTCCTGGTGGTGCAGCACCGCGGGTCCGGCACGCCGGACGTGCTCGCCGATCTGCTGCGGGCCCGCGGGGACCTCCCGGTGCACACCGCCACGCCCGGTGCCCTGCCGCGCGGGGTGACCGTGCTGCCGGCCGGGATGACGGCGGACCTGCAGCCGCACGGTCGCCTGTCGCTGCGCCCCTGCGCGACGGCCCGCACGGCGGACGAGCTGCTCACCGGCGCCGCCGCTGCCTTCGGTCGGGGGGTGCTGGCCGTCGTGCTGACCGGTCGGCTGTCCGACGGGGCCGCCGGGGTGCGCGCGGTCCGGCGGGCCGGCGGGCGGGTGCTGGTCCAGGACCCGGACGACGCGGAGGCGCCGGGCATGCCCAGCGCGGCTCTGGCCACCGGCTGCGTCGAGCACGTCCTGCCGCTGCCCCTGGTGGCGCCGGCGCTGGTGGCCTACGTGATGGCACCGGGCGCCGCGGACCTGTTCGCCGTGCCCGTGGCGCCGTGGGCGCGGCTGGGTGCGCGTCCGACCGTGCCGGCATGAGGCCCGGCGCCCGCGGGTAACCCTCCCGGGCCCGGAGCACAGAGGGGTCCCGTCCCGGGAGGAGCGGCACGTGTCCACGCCCACCCGCACACAGCCGGACCCGCGCCGCAACCTGCTGCTCGACCACCTCCCCGACGAGGAGTTCGACCGGCTGCGGCCTGCTCTCGAGCCGGTGCAGCTCGACGTCCGCGAGCAGCTCTACGAGCCCGGCAAGAACATCGACCAGGTCTGGTTCCCCGTCGACTCCGTGCTGTCGGTGCTCGCCACCGTCCAGGGGGAGGCGGCGGTCGAGGTCGCCACCATCGGCTTCGAGGGCATGGCGGGCCTGCCGGCCTTCCTCGGCACGAGCGAGAGCCCGCACGACACCGTCTGCCAGATCGCCGGCACGGCGCTGCGCCTGCCGGTCGGTGAGCTGCGCCGGTTCCTGTCGACCGACGGCGCGCTGCACACCCTGCTGCACCGCTACACCCAGGCCACGATGGTCCAGCTGTCGCAGAACGTGGCCTGCAACCGGCTGCACACCACCGAGGAGCGGTGCGCCCGCTGGCTGCTGCAGACCCGCGACCGCGTCGGCGCCGACGAGTTCACCCTCACTCAGGAGTTCCTCGCCCAGATGCTCGGTGTGCGCCGGGGCACCGTGTCGCTCACTGCCGGCGTGCTGCAGCAGGCGGGCGTCATCCGCTACACCCGCGGCCGGATCACCGTCCTGGACCCCGACGCCCTGCACGAGGCGTCCTGCGACTGCTACGGCATCGTGCAGGCCGCGTACCGGAGCGCCGCCGCAGCCCCCGGCACCTGACCGGGGGCACCGACGGCCACCTGACCGTGCCGGCCGCCGTCCCGATCCGGGCCGGCACGGACCTGCCGGCAGCGCAGGTGTCGCGGCGCCGGCCGAGGCCACGCCGGCACCGACGGGCACGCGTGGCGGCTGACCGGGACGGACACCGGGCATGATGGAGCGGTCGCGTCGAGCAACCGGCCGCGGATCGCCCTCTCAGCCGCCGCCATCCGCCGTTCGGTCCCCACGGCCGGCCGGTGTCCGGCGCGAAGGAACCCGGTGTCCCCCTGCTCCGCACCCGTCTGCCCGCTGACCGTCATCGCCTGGCGACTGGGTGGCTCGACGCTGAGCGACCTGTGGTGGCGCTACCTCACCGTCGGCGGGGACCACCCCCAGGCCGCGCTGGCCGCCTACCTCGACGGCAGTGCCGCCTGGCCGGACACCGAGCACGACGTCCTCGCCCAGGTGCTCAACGAGGCCCTGTGGGAGCTGGGCATCCCGAGCCTGGCCCCTCATCGCGCCCCCCGGCCCGCCGTGCAGCGGGCCGGCCAGCGCCGACGGGACGCCCGCGGGCCCGGGGCGCTGAGCGGCCGCCGCTCCCGGCGGTCCCGGGCTCCCGGCCGTGGGTCGGTCACCTGTCGGTCGGCAGAGGCCCGCTGACGGCACGGTGCACAGCGGACAGCCCGCTGACCAGCGGGTGGGGACGCCGGGAACTCAGCCTCCCAGCCGGCTGTGCGGGTCCGGTTCCCGTCACCCGCTCGCCCCGATCGGCACCCCGGCGAACCGGAACAGGCCGTCCGTTCGCCCCGGGTTTGTGCGCGGGACACGGGGCTACCGTTCTCCCGACGAGGGGTCCCTGGATCGAACAGCGCGCCCAGGTCCTCTCCCGTTCCCGGGCAGTCTCCCGGGACCGGGGAGGCGAGACGATGGAAGCCAGCGAGCGGGTCACGTGGGAGGACTGCCCGAACTGCCGGCGGCCGGCGGCCGTCGGGTGGGTCGACGGGCGGGCCGTGGAGTTCGACTGCCCGGGCGGCTGCCGCCCGAGCGAGACGCAGTTGGAGGCGTTCGCCGCCCGGCGCGCCCGGCCGCCGGTGGTCTGGCTGACCCGCATCTAGCCCCGCCGGGCCGGCCTCAGTCGGTGAACCCGCGGGTGAGCAGCACGACGGTGACGAACGTCCGGTAGAGGGCGACCGGGTCGTCGTCGGGGATCCGGACGTCGAGGGTCCCGGCGCGCTCGACCCCGACGATCCGCGTGGCCAGCTCGGCCAGGTCCGCGTTGCGGAAGGTGACCTCCAGCGTCGCCGGCAGCGCGATCGCCGGCAGCCGGGCGGCGGACAGGCCCCGCACGGCGGCGGCCGCCTTCTCGCGGATCAGCGCGCACGCCTCGTCCGGGTGCAGGCTCTCGGCCGCGAACCGCGTCACCGACCGCTTGACGACGGCGGCCTCGATCCCCGGGCACACCGCGCGCGCCTCCTCGGCCGTCGTCCCGTCGCCGGTGACCAGCACGACCGGCACGCCGTGGCCGAGGGCGACCAGCGCGTTGATGCCCGACTCCCCCACCTCGACGCCGTTCAGCCGCACCCGGGCGATCGCCGCCGGGTTGTAGGTGTGCGACAGCACGGACGACGGCCCGGACGCCGAGCCGTGGTAGCTGACGAGGAAGACGGCGTCGAAGGAGCCGTCCAGCCCCTCCATCATGTACATCGGCTTGTGCCGGCCGGCGAGGTAGCGGGCGTTGCCGAGCAGCTCGCCGGGGCGCAGGTTCTGCATCGTCGAGTGCGAGTCGTTGACGAGGAACGCCGTGGCGCCGGCGTCCACCGCCCCCGCGATCGCGGCGTTCACCTCGTCCTGCAGCAGCCGCCGGTAGTGCTCGTACTCCCCGCCCGGGCCGCGGCACTGCGCCCAGTCGACGACACCTGCGGTGCCCTCCATGTCCGACGACACGTAGACCTTCACGCGCCCCATCCTCGGCGGTCGTCCCCGGTCGCCTGCAGGTGAGGTGCCACCGGCGCTCCGGACCACCGCGATCATGCGACCGGGACGATGCGCCGCCGTCGCTGCAGCGGTCAGCGTCGAACGGTGACGCGCTGGAAGCCGCTCGCGGTCCTGGGGGCCGCGCAGTTCCTCGCCGTCCTCGACACCGCGGTGATGAACGTGTCCATCAGCCAGCTGGTCGAGGACTTCGACACGACCGTCACCACCATCCAGGCGGTCATCACCGTGTACACGCTCGTCATGGCCGCGTTCATGGTCACCGGAGGGAAGATCGGTGACCGGATCGGCCGGCGGCGCGCCTTCGCCGTGGGGCTCGTCGTCTACGCGGTGGGGTCCCTGATCACCGCCCTGGCCCCCACCGTGCTGGTCCTCGCCCTGGGCTGGTCGGTCATCGAGGGACTGGGCGCGGCTCTCGTCCTGCCCGCGCTCGCCGCCCTGGTGGGCGGCAACTACCGGGGCCGGGACCGGGCCATGGCGTACGGGGTCATCGGCGGGCTGGCCGGGGCGGGGATCGCCGTCGGCCCGTTGCTCGGCGGCTGGGTGACGACCTACCTCAGCTGGCGGCTGGTCTTCGCCGGCGAGGTCGTCGTGGTGGTGGCCGTCCTCGCGGGGCTCCGCTGGGTCGAGGACGCGCCGACGCCGGGCCCGCGTCCCCGCATCGACGCCGTCGGGGCGGCGCTCTCCGCGCTCGGGTTGGCGCTCGTCGTCCTCGGGGTGCTGCAGAGCACCACGTGGGGCTGGCTGCAGCCGCGCAACTCGCCGGTCACCGTCCTCGGCTTCGCGCTGACGCCGTTCGTCATCGGCGCCGGCCTGGCGCTGCTGGGCCTGCTGCGGTCGTGGCTGCGCCACCGGGAGGCCCGCGGCGAGGAGCCGCTGCTGCACTGGCGGCTGTTCTCCGTCCCACCGCTGCGCGCGGCCGTGCAGACGCTCGTCGCGCAGAACCTCGTCCTGCTCGGCGTCTTCTTCACCGTGCCGCTGTACCTGCAGGTCGTGCTGGGGCTCGACGCGTTCCAGACCGGCCTGCGGCTGCTCCCGGTCTCGGTGCTCATGCTGGTCACGGCGATGAGCGCACCGCTGCTGAACCGGGTCGCCAGCCCGCGCGCGGTGGTGCGGGTCGGCTTCGCGGTCCTGGTCGCGGCGTCCCTGTGGCTGCTCGCGACGGTCCGGCCGGAGCTCGACGACCTCTCCTTCGGGATGGCGATGGCGCTGCTGGGGATCGGGATGGGCCTGCTGGCCGCCCAGCTCGGCAACGTCGCCCAGTCCAGCGCCGGGGAGGCCGACCGCAGCGAGGTCGGTGGCCTGCAGTACACGGCGCAGAACCTCGGGTCGTCGCTCGGGACGGCGTTCGTCGGCTCGGTCCTCATCGGCACGCTGACCGCCGCCGCCCTGCGCGGGATCTCCAGCGACCCGCAGGTCAGCGACGCCGTCGCCGACCAGGTGGGGGTGGCGATCGGCGGCGGCGCCAGCTTCGTCCCGGTCGACCAGGCGCGGGCCGCCCTCGACCAGGCGGGGATCTCCGCCGCTGAGGTCGACGCCCTGGTGGCGACCTACGCCGACGCGCAGCTGCTCGGCCTGAGGACGGCGCTCCTCGCGGCGGCCGCCGTCGCCCTGCTGAGCCTGTTCCTGACCCGCTCCCTCCCCGCCACGCGCCTCGCACCGTCGCCCACGCCGGCGGAGGTGGCGCCGGCCGCCGTGCGGAGGTGAGACCGGCATGGTCGTCCGCGGGCTCGGGGCGGTCACCGGGCGGCTGGCGACGACGTTCCCGGGCCGGTGCGTCGCCGCCTTCCTGGAGCAGCGCGGCATCGACCGGGCCATGGCCGTCTCCGCGCAGGCGTTCACCGCGCTGATCCCGCTGCTCCTGCTCGTGTCCCTGCTGGCCCCGGGCGGCGACGGGCCCCTGGTCGCCGACATCGTGATCGACCGGTTCCGGTTGACCGGCGCGGCCGCCGCGGACGTGCAGAAGCTGTTCGCGTCGGCCGGGGACGCCGGCATCGGCGTGCTGAGCGTCGTCCTGCTCGTGTTCTCCGCCGTCTCGCTGGCCCGCCGGCTGCAGCGGATGTACCAGCAGGCCTGGGGGCTCCCGCCGCGCACCGGCCTCCGCGGCTCGGTCGACGCGCTGCTGGGCATCGCCGCCCTGCTGCTCATGATCGTGCTGCTGTCGTTCCTGCACGGGCTGGTGGCGCCCGGCTCCGTCCCACGGGTGCTGGGCTGGACGGGCCACGTGCTGGCGAGCTGCCTGCTGTGGACCTCGATCCCCTGGCTGCTGCTCGGGGGCCGCCTCCCCTGGCGGCGGCTGCTGCCCACGGGCGTGCTGGCGGCCGTCTGCTCCGCGCTCTACGCCGTGGCCACCGCGGTCTACATGCCGCTGCTCATGGAGTCCTACAGCCGCCGGTACGGCCTCTTCGGCGTGACGCTCGCGCTGGTGGGCTGGCTGCTCTGCATCGCGGTCATCGCCGTGGTGACGACGATCGCCGGTGCCGAGTTCGACCGTGCCCCGGAGCCGTGGGCCCGCCGGCTCCGGGGCAGGCTGCACCTGGCGACCGACCCGGCGACCGCCGACGGAGGAGGCGGTCGCTGACCGCGGCGGTCAGTGGTGGGCGTGGACGACGGCGTGGCCGAGGCCGCGCCCCATCAGCCAGCGGTTGACCGGCAGGGTGACGACGAACGCCACCGCGAGGGCGGCGGCCAGCGACAGCCAGAAGAACGCCGAGCCCAGGCCGGCCTCCATCGCGCCCGGGACGCCGACCAGGACGGCGTTGTCGACCAGCTCCATGACCGCGATGGAGACGGTGTCGGCCGCCAGCGCCACCCGCAGCGCCCGGCGGAACGTGAGGCCCGCGCGCAGCACGCCGCGCATCGTGAGCGCGTAGCCGAAGACGAACGCCAGCGCGACGGCCAGCGCGACCGTGGCCCAGGTGGACAGCCCCAGGGTGGTCCCGATGACCATCCCGAGCACCTCCCCGACGGCACAGCCGGTGAGGCAGTGCAGCGTGGCCTGCACCGCCGCGGCCCAGGGAACGGCGCCCCTGCCGTGGTCCGCGTGCCGGTCCGTCGTGGGTGCCTGCCGGGTGTGGTCCGTGTGCATGTCCCCTCCTCCTCCGATGCCACCTGTATACCCCCAGGGGGTATTTAGCACAACCCCTTGATGCGCCGCCGCCTCCCGACCCCGGTCGGGGTGGGAGGCGGCGGAGGAGGGCGGGAGGTCAGCCGGCGGCGGGAGCCGCGTCCGGGGTCGGCGGCAGGCCGAGCCGGGCGAACAGGTCGTTGTCCAGGTCGAGGAAGCTCGTGATGTGCCGGATCCGGCCGTCCTCGACCTCCAGCACGTGCAGCGCCCACGGCGCGTGGCCGCCGTCGTCCGTGGGACGCCACTGCGCGACCGCCGGGCTGCCGTTGGCCTCGGTCAGCAGCAGCCGGGAGTTCCGGCAGCCGCTGCCCGGGCCGAGCATCCAGGTGCCGATGTCGGCGGCGCTGCCCAGCCACATCTCGAACGGCGGCATGTGCTGGGTGGCGTCCTCGTGCAGCAGGGTGACGAAGGCGTCGATGTCGTAGCGCTCGAAGGCGTCGAGGTAGCGGTCCAGCAGCTCGCGGTGGTCGGCGTCCAGCGGCCGCTCCTCCGGGGTGCCGCCCATCGCCGCCAGCGTGGCGCGGGCCCGCTGCAGCGCGCTGTTGACCGAGGCGACGGTGGTCTCGAGCAGGGCGGCGACCTCGTCGGCGTGCCAGCGCAGCACGTCGCGCAGCAGGAGGACGGCCCGCTGCCGTGGCGGCAGGTGCTGCAGCGCGGCCACGAAGGCCAGCCGCACCGACTCGCGGGCCACCGCGCGCTCGGCCGGGTCGCCGTCCTCGGGCAGGACCGCGCGGTCGAGGACCGGCTCGACCCAGGCCTCCGCCGGCCGCTTGGCGGCCAGGGACGCCTCCACCGGCGACCACGGCGAGCCGGAGAGGTCCATCGGCAGGGCCCGGCGCTGGCGCCCGGAGAGCTGGTCGAGGCAGACGTTGGTGGCGATCCGGTACAGCCAGGACCGCAGCGAGGAGCGGCCCTCGAAGGAGCCGAAGCTCTTCCACGCCCGGACCAGCGTCTCCTGCACCGCGTCGTCGGCGTCGAAGGACGACCCCAGCATCCGGTAGCAGTAGCCGGTCAGCTCCCGCCGGTGCTCGAGCAAGCGCGGGTCGAGCTCGTCGGACACCCCGCTCAGCACGCTGGTCACGCGGACCACCTCTCCTCGGTCGCCATCCCCGTCGACGGGCGGTAGTCCACCACGGAGGACCGACGGAACGGGAGTCCCCGGCGGGCTGTTCACCCCGGACGCCGACCGCCCCGCCGGAGGGCTCCGGCGGGGCGGTCGGGTGTGGGATGGGACGGGTGCGTCAGGGCACCAGCGGCTCGCCGGCGCGGACCAGCTGCCAGTTCAGGTCGTGGAAGTCCGCCGGGTCGATCACCTGGCGGTCCTGGGCCCAGTCGATGAGCAACTGGCGGATCTCCCGCTGCTCGTCGTAGACGACCGGCGCGGTCGAGATGCCCGGGAAGCCGCCGCCGCCGGAACGCCGGTAGTTGTTCACCGCGACGACGAACCGGTCGCCGTCGGCCACCGGCCGGCCGTCGAACTCCAGCCGGGTGACCCGCTGGCCTGCGGGCCGGGACACGTCGAGGTCGTAGTCGACCCCGGAGAGGACGTCGTAGTCGTAGTCCGGCAGGCCGCCCGCGTTGGTGACGGTCTCCAGGTCCACGTCCCCGGTCGCCGGCACCTGGGCGAAGTAGCCCGCCGACTTCTCCAGGTGGGCCCGCACCTGGGCGCCGGTGAGCTCGACCGCCTCCAGCGTGTTGTCGTAGACGTAGAGCCCGGCGATGTCGCGGACCGTGACGTCGCCCTGCGGGAAGACCGCCTCACGGCTGAAGGGCGCCGCGATGGACAGCACCGGCAGGTCGGCCCGCGACGTGCCCTCCAGCGCCGCCTCGACGGTCTCGGTCTGCACCTGCTGGATGAAGTCGAGGATCGGCGTGTCCTCGTAGCGACTGGTCTCCGTGGTCAGCTGCTCGGTGGAGGTGGCGACCACCTGGTTGACGTAGTCGACCGTCGTCCGGTGCGCCTCGTCGGTCGCGGCGAGGACCTCCGGGTCCTGGGGGTACGCGTCGGTGCGCAGCGCCGTGGCCGCGGTGCTGACGACGTCCCACCGGCCACGGACCTTCTCCAGCCCGATGTCGACCTGGGACACCGTGGCGCCCCAGCGGTAGGGCTGGGTCAGCAGCACGTCGTCGCCGGTCACCTCGTTGCGGACCCGCTGGCTCGGCACGTTGCGGTGGGTGTGGCCGACCACCATCGCGTCGATGCCGGGCACCGTCCGGGCGATGACGTCGGTCGGGTTCTCCGTCGGGGCCTGCGACCCGTCGTAGGACGAACCGCCGCCCACGCCGGCGTGCGAGAGCACCACGACGACGTCGGCCTGCTCGTCGACGATCGGCACCCAGTGCTCCGCCGCCTCGACCATGTCCTGGAACTCGACCCGGCCCTCGACGTTGCCGCGGTCCCAGATCGCCGAGCCCGGCGTGGTCAGGCCGAGGACGCCCACGGTGACCGGCTTGTGGCCGGGCACCTCCATCTCCTGCAGGGTGTACGGCGGCAGGTACGGCTCACCGGTCACGGCGTCGAGGACGTTGGCGCCGAGCACCGGGTGGTCGACGTCGTCGGCGTAGGCCTGCAGCAGGTCCAGGCCGTAGTTGAACTCGTGGTTGCCGACCACCTGGGCGTCGTAGCCGATGGCGTCGTAGGCGGCGGCCACCGGGTGCTCGGCGCCGGTCTCGGTGACCGGCTCCTGCCGCGCGTGGTAGTAGCTCAGCGGCGTGCCCTGCAGGAAGTCGCCGTTGTCGACGACCAGCACGCTCTCCTCGCCGCGCGCGTCGCGCACGCTGTCGACGACCGAGCCGACCCGGGCCAGGCCCGTGGCGAAGCGCGCCGACTCGGTGTACGGCGCGTCCTTGAAGTAGTCCCAGTCCTGCACCCGGCCGTGCAGGTCGGTGGTGGCCAGCAGGGTGATGTCGAGCTCGTCGGTGGCCGCTGCCGCCGGAGCGGCCGCCGCGGGCGTCGCCGCCCCGGCGGTCACCGCCGCGACGGCCGCGGCCGCGGCCCAGTACCTGCGTCGCTGCATGTGTGCGTGATCCCCTCGGTGTGCCGCCCGTGCGTCCCGGGCGCGGGGGCGACGCTAACTCCCGAGGGTGACGCCTCCGTCACACAGGGGGAACTACTGGTAGGTGACCAGCTGAGGTCTCGGGGAGACCTGCGCGATCGTCTCCTCGGGCGTGAGCATCGGGGAGTCCTCGTCGTAGAAGTTCTTCCAGCCCCAGGCCAGCCCCTCGGGGCCGATGCCGTGCAGCACCCGCCAGGTGTCCTGCTTGCTGCCCTGCGGTCCCTGCCCGTCGGCGTGGACCATGACGGCGACCTCGTCGCGGGACAGGTCGACCCGCTCGCGGCCGGGGATCATGTCCACCCGGAACTGGTGCAGCACCAGCAGCTTCTGCGGCAGCCGGTTCTCGCGGGTGAGGTCGGCCAGCCACGTCACCACCCGGTTCACCTCGTCGACGCCGACCGAGCCGATCTGCGTGAGGTGCACCTGGTTCGGCGCGAGCCGCCACTCCGGGTCCAGCGCCAGCCCGACGTGCGGCAGCTCCAGCAGCGGCCGGTAGAGCTCGGCCTGGGTGACGAAGTCGGTGCGCCCGGGCTGCAGGTCCAGGACGACGTAGAGCCCGGCCTCCCCCGCGGCCTCGACCCACGGGCGGATCTGCTCGATCGGCGCCTCGTAGGAGTAGTCGTTGCCGTCGGTCGGGAACTCCGAGGCCACCGTGGCGATGATCTCGAAGGCGGGGACGACGGTGGCGTCGGTGACCAGCGACTCGTAGGGCGCGGCGTGCTCGCGGGCCCGCTGGACCGCCGCGTCGACGTCCTGCTCCCCGAGCACGCCGAGCGCGCCGGTGCCCGGGTGGCCGTAGAGCGCCACCATGAAGTGCTGCGGGAACAGCGTCTGCCCGCCGCCGGGCAGCTGGGTGCCGGTGGCCGCGGTCTCCACCTTCCAGTCCAGGCCGTCCTCCGCGCCGAAGCCCGCGCCCAGGGCGACGACGGTCTCCGCGCCGGACACCGCCTCGACCGCGTCGGCCGACGCCCGCGGGTCGGTCTGCCCGCCGGTGACCTGCACGCGCGCGCCGGCGGCCCGGGCGGTGGCGACGCCGGCCAGCGACCCCGGCGCGCCGTCGGACAGGACGACGGTGCCCTCGAGCGGCTCGGCGCGGGTGACCGCGGGCAGCTCGCCGTCGGCCTCGCCGTCTGCCGCGGTGCCGTCGTCCTCGGGGCGCAGCGCGGCCGGCGCCTCGGCCTCGAGCGCGGCGACGGCGGCCGCCTCGCCGTCGGCGGGCACCGGGTCGGCGTCGGCGAGGTCGAGGCCGGTGGCGGCGGCGACCGCCTCGGCGCTCGCGGGCGCGGCGACGACGGCGGCGTCGCCGGGCGCGGTGTCGGCGCCCACGGCGAGGACCGTCCGCGCGCCCAGCCGGCCGATCTCCTCGGCGACGGCGCCGTCGGCGTCCTCGCCCTCGGGGTCCAGCAGCAGCGGCACGCCCAGGCCCACCGCGGCCGAGGCGCCGAGCAGGGTGGCCGCCCGGTCGCCGTCGGGAGCGACGACGACCACGCCGGCCTCGTCGAACAGCGCGCGGCTGGCGCTGACGGCGGACGCCGCGGGCTCGGCGTCGGCGACGACGGTCAGCCGCTGGTCGGGTGCGGAGGTCGCGACCGGGGCGGTGCCGCCCCCGTCCCCCTCCGCCGCCGTCGACGCCGTGCAGCCGGCGGCCAGGAGGAGCGCGCCGAGCGCGACGGGTACCGACCTCGGGCGCACGGGCGACCTCCGTCCAGTCGGGCACGCGGCCGCGCGGGCGCGCGGCACCGTCAGGCGTGCCCGGGATCGCATCCGACACTAGCCAGGGCGCTGGACACCGGCCCGGCGTGACCGGGACCATCCCCCCGACATGAGGAGCGCAGCGGGTGTCGGGCCAGCCCGACAGCGGATCGACCGGCTGACGGGATCGGCCGGCCGCCCCCGCGCCAGCAGGCTCGCTGCATGACCACCGACACCCTCGTGATGCCCTCCTCCGCGACCGCCCCGTCGCACGCCGGCCTCCTGCGCCGGCTGCTCGTCGACTCCGGCTACGCGCTGCTGTCGCTGCCGGTCGGGATCGCCGCCTTCGTCGTCGCCGTGACCGGCGTGGCCGTCGGCGTCGGCACCCTGGTGATCTGGGTGGGCCTGGCCGTCCTGGCGCTCACCCTGCTCGCCGCCCGCGGGTTCGCCGCGCTCGAGCGGGCGCAGCTGCCCGCGGTGCTCGGCCGCCCCGTCCCGCGCCCGGCCTACCTGACCCCCGACGGCGGCCGGGTGCGCCGGCTCCTGACCCCGCTGCGCGACCCGCAGTCCTGGCTCGACGTGCTGCACGCCGTCGTCCGGTTCCCGCTGGCGATCGTGGCCTTCGTCGTCACGGTGACGTTCTGGGCGCTGGCGCTCGGCGGGATCACCTACGGGCTGTGGGACTGGGCCCTGCCGCAGGAGGGCAACGAGGACCTGTTCGAGCTGCTCGGTTTCGAGGGCGGCACCCCGCTGCGGATCGTCGGCTACACGGCGATCGGCCTGGTCGCCGCGGCCGTGCTCCCGTTCGCCGTCCGGGCGGTCGCGCTGCTGCAGGCCCAGCTCGGCCGGGTCATGCTGACCTCCCGCGCCGCCACCCAGGCCGAGATCGGCCGGCTCTCCCGCGGCCGCGACGCCGCCGTCGCCGCCGAGGCGGTGGCGCTGCGCCGGCTGGAGCGCGACATCCACGACGGCCCGCAGCAGCACCTGGTCCGCCTCGGCATGGACCTCTCCCGCGCCCAGCGCCAGCTCGAGCGCGACCCCGCCGCCGCCCGCACGACGCTGGCCGAGGCCGGCGTCCTCGCCAAGGAGGCGCTGGAGGAGCTGCGCGCGCTGTCCCGCGGCATCGCCCCGCCGGTGCTCGCCGACCGCGGCCTGCCCGCCGCGCTGGCCGCGCTGGCCGCCCGCTCGCCGGTGCCGGTGGAGCTCGCCGTCGGCCTGCCCGCCGAGCGGCCGGCGCCGGTCACGGAGAACACCGCGTACTTCGTCGTCAGCGAGACGCTGGCCAACGTGGCCAAGCACAGCGGGGCCGGCGTGTGCCGGGTCGAGGTGCGGCGGGCCGGAGAGGTGCTGCGGGTCGTCGTCGAGGACGACGGCGAGGGCGGGGCGCTGCTGGTGCCCGGGCACGGCCTGGCCGGGCTCGCCGACCGGCTGCGCGCCGTCGACGGCGTCCTGGTGGTCGACAGCCCGCGCGGCGGCCCGACCCGGACGACGGCGGAGCTGCCGTGGGCGTGAGCCCCGGCGACCGGCCGCTGCGCGTGGTGCTCGGCGAGGACTCGGTCCTGCTCCGCGAGGGGCTGGTCCGGCTGCTCGAGGAGGCGGGCACCACCGTGGCGGCCGCCGTGGGCGACGGCCCGTCGCTGGTGCGCGCGGTGACCGCCGAGCGGCCGCACGTGGCCGTCGTCGACGTGCGGATGCCGCCCACGCACACCGACGAGGGGCTGCGCGCCGCCGTCGAGGTGCGGCGGACGGTGCCCGGGACGGCGGTGCTGGTGCTGTCGCAGTACGTCGAGGTCGCCTACGCCGACGAGCTGCTGGCCGACGGCCGCGGCGGCGTCGGCTACCTGCTCAAGGACCGGGTGACCGACCTCGACCAGCTGCTCGCCGCCCTCGCCGAGGTGGTGGCAGGCGGCACCGTGCTCGATCCCCAGGTGGTCGCCCAGCTGTTCGCCCGCCGCCGCGCCGACGACCCGGTCCGCCGGCTCACCCCGCGCGAGCGGGAGGTGCTCGGCCTGATCGCCGAGGGACACTCCAACACCGCGATCGCCCGGCAGCTGGTGGTCACCCCGGGCGCGGTGGAGAAGCACACCCAGCGGATCTTCGCCAAGCTCGGCCTCGCGCCCGACGAGGACCGCAACAGCCGGGTGATGGCGACCCTGGCCTACCTCCGCGGCTGACCGCGGTCGCGGGCCGTCGTCCCCGCCCGGTAGACACCAGGGGTGACCGATCCCGCTGACCTCCGCCCCGTCACCGCCGAGGAGTGGCCCGCCTTCAGCCGGGCGATGCTCGAGGTCTTCGGCGACGAGCCGATCGGCGACTTCACCGAGCGGGTCCCGCCGACGGCGGAGCTGGACCGGTCGCTGTCGCTGTGGGCGGGCGACGGGCGGGTCGCCGCCACCGGGGGCATCTACAGCCGGCAGGTGACCGTGCCCGGCGCCGTCGTCCCGTGCGCGGGCGTCACCTGGGTGACCGTCTCCCCCACCCACCGCCGCCGGGGCGTGCTGACGGCGATGATGCGGCGCCAGCTGACGGAGCTGCACGAGCGGCAGGGCGAGCCGCTGGCCGCGCTGTGGGCCTCCGAGGGCTCGATCTACGGCCGCTTCGGCTACGCGCCGGCGACGCAGCGCGGCAACCTGCGCGGCTCCACCCGCGACATGGTCTTCCGCCCCGGCGTCGACCTGGGCACCGGCACGGTGGCCCCGGCCGAGCCCGAGGCGTGGCGGGCCGGCGCCGCGCGGGTGCACGAGGCGCTGCGCCGCGGGGTGCCCGGCACGTTCGAGCGCGACGAGCGCTGGTGGGAGCGCGCGCTGCGCGACCCGGCCGAGCGCCGCGGCGGGGCGAGCGCCCGCCGGTACGTGCTGCACACCGAGGCCGACGGCGAGGTCACCGGCTTCGCCGCGTTCCGCGTGCGCGCCCGCTGGACCGACGACGGCCTGCCCGACGGCACGGTCGTCGTCGACGACGTGCGGGCGCGCAGCACCCCCGCCCACGCGGCGCTGTGGCGGTACCTGCTCGACCTGGACCTGGTGCGGACGGTGGAGGCCGGCTACGCCCCCGCCGACGACCCGCTGCGCCACCTGCTGGCCGACCCGCGCGCGCTCCAGGTGCGCCCGCTGGACGGGCTGTGGCTGCGGCTGGTCGACGTCGGCCGGGCGCTGGCCGCGCGCCGCTACCCGGCGCCGATCGACATGGTCCTCGAGGTGCGCGACCGGTTCTGCCCCTGGAACGACGGGCGCTGGTGGCTGCGCGGGCACCCCGCCGGGGCGTTCTGCGCCCCCACCGACGGCGACCCCGACCTGGTCGTGGACGTCGAGGCGCTGGCCGCGGCCTACCTCGGCGGCGTCTCGCTGGGCACGCTGCAGGCGGCCGGGCGGGTCACCGAGGTGAGCCCGGGCGCGGTCACCCAGGCCGCGACGGCGTTCTCCTGGCCGGTCAGCCCCTACTGCCCCGACCAGTTCTGACGGTCAGACCACGCCGTCGCGGGTAGGCAGCCCGCCGGCGGGACGGTGCCGGTTCTGCTCGTAGTCGTGGATGAGCCCGATCCGGCGGACGTGCCGCTCGTCGTGGCTGAACGGCGTCCGGAGGAACTCCAGCACCAGCGCGGTGGCCTCCTCGATCGAGTGCTGGCGGGCGCCGATCGAGACGACGTTGGCGTCGTTGTGCTGGCGGGCGAGCTGGGCGGTCTCGGTGTTCCACACCAGCGCCGCGCGCACGCCGGGCACCTTGTTGGCCGCGATCTGCTCGCCGTTGCCCGAGCCGCCGATGACGACGCCGAGGCTGCCCGGCTCGGTGACCACGCGCTCGCCCACCTCGAAGCAGAACGGCGGGTAGTCGTCCTGCGGGTCGTACTCGAAGGCGCCGCAGTCGACCGGCTCGTGCCCGGCCTCGGTGAGCGCCCGCTCGAGGTGCTCCTTGAAGTCCAGCCCGGCGTGGTCGGTGCCGACGAAGACGCGCATGCGCCGAGTCTGTCAGGGTCGGGAGGTGGCGGTGCTCGGGGTGGACGGCTGGCGCGGGGCCTGGGTCGGCGCGCTGCTCGACGGCCGCACGGTGACCCTCCTGGCGCTGCCCGACGTGGCCGCCGTCCTCGCGGTCCCCGGCGTCGAGGTGGTCGGGATCGACATGCCCATCGGCCTGTCCGACGACGGTGCCCGGGCCTGCGACGTCCGGGCCAAGGCGCTGCTCGGGAGGGCGGGGAGCTCCGTCTTCGCCGCCCCGGTCCGCGCGGTGCTGGCGACCGACGACTACGCCGAGGCCCGTGGGCTCTCGACCGCGGCGACCGGCGGGACGTCGCTGTCGGCGCAGGCCTTCCAGCTCGTGCGGTCCGTCCGGGCGCTCGACGACGCCCTCGGCGACCCGCCGCCCGGCCACGTCGTCGAGGTGCACCCGGAGCTGGCGTTCCGCCGCGGCCTGGGCGGCGTGACCGACCCGAAGGTCACCGCCCGTGGCCTGGCCCAGCGGCTCGCGGCGCTGCGCCCGGTCATGGACGTCGACGCCGCGTTGCTCGCGGCGCCGCCGCGGGTGCCGGCGGTCGACGCGCTCGACGCCTGCGCCGCCGCGTGGTCGGCCCGGCGGGTCGCCGACGGCACCGGCGAGTGCGTCGGCGACGGGTCGCTCGACGCCCGCGGCCGGCCGATGCGGATCTGCTGGTGACCTTCGCCGAGGTCGCCGACGGCGTGTTCGTCCGCCGGCACCGGTCCCTGGACCTCAACTGCGGGCTGGTCGTCGGCGACGGCGCCTGCCTCGTCGTGGACACCCGGTCCTCCCCGGCCGAGGCCGCGGACCTCGCGGCCGCCGTGCGGCGGGTGACCCCGCACCCGTGGACCGTCGTCAACACCCACGCGTACTACGACCACTGCTTCGGCAACGCCGCGTTCCGCCCGGCGACGGTGTGGGGCTCGCGCGGCTGCGCCGCGGACCTGCTGGCCACCGGTGAGGCGCAGCGCGCGGCCCGGATCGCCGAGCTGCTGGCCGCCGGGGACGTCGAGGCCGCCGGGCAGGTGCGGCGTGCGCCGCTGGACCCACCCGACGCGCTGGTCGACGACGTCGAGGTGCTCGACGTGGGCGGCGTCGAGGTGGTGCTGCGGTTCCTCGGCCGCGGGCACACCGGGCACGACCTGGTGGTCGAGGTGGAGGACGGCACCGTCTTCGCCGGGGACCTGGTCGAGGAGGGCGCCCCGCCGGCGTTCGAGGACGCCTTCCCCGCCGAGTGGCCGGCCACCCTGGGGCGGCTGCACGCGCTGGCCCGCGGCCCGGTCGTCCCCGGCCACGGCGCGGTCGTGGACGCGGACTTCGTCGGCGCCCAGCGCGAGGAGCTGCTGGCGGTGCTGGCCGCCGTCCGGGCCGGCCGGCCGGACCGCGGCCCCTACGACGAGGCGACCGTGCGCGTGGCCGCCTCCCGGCTCAGGTGATCCCGTCTCCCGCGTGCGGGAGGCGGGATCAGGTGAGGCGGCGGACCACCGGCAGCGGCAGCACCCGCAGCAGCGCCGACACCGGCCGCCACGGCCACTCGGGCACGTAGGCCCGCACCGGCTCCCGCTCGATCGCGGCGACCAGCGCGTCGACGCCGGTGTCCAGGCCGACGGTGAACGGGCCGCGGCGGCCGACGTTGATGTCGGTCTCGATGTAGCCGGGCAGCACCGTGGTGACCCGGACGCCGGTGCCGAGCAGGTCCGACCGGATGCCCTCGGCGAGCGCGTTGAGCGCGGCCTTGCTGGCGCCGTAGGCGGTGCGGGTGCCGCGCATCCCGCGGACCGAGGCGACCGAGCTGATGACGACGAGGTGGCCCGAGCCCTGCGCGCGGAACAGCTCGACGGCGGCCTCGCACTGCGCGTGGGTGCCGAGGACGTTGGTGACCAGGATGGCGCGGTTGGCCGCGGCCGCCCCGGTGCCGATGGCCGACCCGTTGCCGATCCCGGCGTTGGCGACGAACCGGTCGACGCCGCCGAGCCGGGCGGCCAGCGCCGGGACGCCCTCGGCCACCGCCGCGGCGTCGTCGACGTCGAGCGCCGCGGTGACCACCCGGATGCCGGGGTGGGCGGCGAGCAGCTCGCCGCGCAGCTCCTCCAGCAGGTGCTCGCGGCGGGCGACCAGGGCCAGGTCCCGGCCGCGTGCGGCGAAGCGGCGGGCCAGGCCCATGCCCAGCCCGGAGCTGGCGCCGGTGATCAGGATGCGCTGGCGGGTCGGTCGCGGCACGCCCGCGAGCATGCCAGCCGCGGAAGTGCACGGACGGGGCCTTCGCCTCTGGCACCCCGGCCCGGGCAGGACTCGTCTCGGGGTGTCGGCCTGCCGCAGGTGCGGGCCCGGCCCCGCTCGTGCCGGGCCCGGGCCGATCGGCCGGCCGACGTCACCAGCCGGCCAGACCGGCCGGCGACCCGACGGACGACCGGAGGAGTCGTCATGGGACAGGCACGAGAGATCATGGACCGGATCACCGCCGCGGCCGTCGCGGGTGACCGGGAGACCCTGCTGCAGCTCTACGCGGCCGACGCCGTCGCCGAGACTCCCGAGGGCCTGCGGCTCGAGGGCAACGAGGCCATCGCCGACTACCTCGCGGTGTTCCAGCGCGCGTGCCCCGACATGAGCTGGGAGCCGAAGGCCACCTACGAGGCCGGCGACACCGCGATCGACGAGGGCTGGCTCGTCGGGACCCACACCGGCGTACTGGCCCTGCCGGACGGCGACGTGCCGCCGACCGGCAGGAGCGTACGGCTGCGGGAGTGCGACCTGCTCACGGTCAGGGACGGCGTGGCCGCGTCGCACCACATGTACTTCGACCGGCTCGACATCGCGTCCCAGCTCGGGCTGGGCGGGGCCGCGACGGCCGTCCCGGAGCCCCGCGCCGCCGCCGGGATCGAGCAGGTGACCGAGACCCCCGCCACCTGACCCGCCCCTGGGCGCCCCGCCGCCGGCCGCGCTCCCGCGACCGGCGGCGGGGCGGCGGACTCAGCTGTTCTCGAGCTCTAGGGCGTCGGCCGGCACCGAGTCCATGTCCGGGCCGGAGGTGCGGGTCCGCTTGAGCTCCCAGAAGTCGGGCAGGTTGGCCAGCAGGACGGCCCCGTCGAAGGCCTTCCCGGCGTCCTCGCCCGTGGGCACCCGGCTGATGACCGGGCCGAAGAACGCGACGCCGTCGATGTGCACGACCGGCGTGCCGACGTCGTCACCGACCGGGTCCATGCCCGCGTGGTGGCTCTTCTCCAGCGCCTCGTCGTAGTCGGTGGAGGTCGCCGCCTCGGCCAGCTCGGCCGGGAGTCCCACGCGCTCGAGCGCCGGGGCGATCAGCTCGTCGAGCTCCTTGCCCTCGTGGTGCCGCAGCGTGCCCATGGCCGTGTAGAGGTCACCGAGGACCTCGTCGCCGTGCTTCTCGGCGGCGGCGACGGCGACCCGCACCGGGCCCCACGCCTGCTCCATCATCTTCTGGTACTCCTCCGGCAGGTCGCGCCCGCGGTTGAGCACCGCCAGCGACATGACGTGCCAGTGCAGGTCGATGTCGCGCACCTTCGCCGCCTCCAGGACCCAGCGGCTGGTCAGCCAGGCCCAGGGGCACAGCGGGTCGAACCAGAAGTCCACCCGTGCCTTGGTCGGGGCGCTCTGCACTGCCTCGGTCATCGATCGCTCTCCTCAGGTCCGTCGTCCTCGGGGCCGGGGGCGCACCCCGCCACTGCCCGCTGCCAAGTGCCCCGTCCGGCCGGTTGTTCCCGGTGCCCTGCGGGCGTGTCGGCCGTCCGTGGCAGGCTGCCGGGCGTGGCCGTACCCAACCTGACCCGCGACGACGCCGCCGCACGCGCCAGCCTGCTCGACGTCGACAGCTACGACCTCCGGTTCGACCTCACCGACGGTGAGGGGCGACCGGGCAGCGGGACCTTCCGCTCGACGACGACGGTGCACTTCACCTGCCGCGAGCCCGGCGCCGCCTCGTTCGTCGACCTGGTCGCCGAGACCGTCCGGTCCGCCACGCTCAACGGGGTCGAGCTCGACGTCTCCACCTACACCGAGGAGGGCGGCCTGCCGCTGCCCGACCTCGCCGCCGACAACACCCTCGTCGTCGACGCCGACTGCCGGTACTCCAACACCGGCGAGGGCCTGCACCGCTTCGAGGACCCCGAGGACGGGCAGGTCTACCTCTACACGCACTTCGAGCCGGCCGAGGCCAAGCGCGTGTTCGCCTGCTTCGACCAGCCCGACCTCAAGGGCACCTACGAGGTGCACGTCGTCGCGCCGTTCGACTGGCAGGTCGTGTCCAACAGCGGCGGCCGCACCATCGAGGCCGGGCCGGGGGGCTCGCAGCTGGTGCACTTCGAGCCGACCAAGCGGCTGTCGACCTACCTGGTCGCGCTGATCGCCGGGCCCTACGCGCGGGTCACCGACTGCTACGAGGACATCCCGCTGGGCCTGTTCTGCCGCGCGTCGCTGGCGAAGCACCTGGACCCGGAGGAGCTGTTCCGGGTCACCAAGCAGGGCTTCGAGTTCTACCACCGGGTCTTCGACTACCCGTACCCGTTCGACAAGTACGACCAGGTGTTCGTGCCGGAGTTCAACGCCGGCGCGATGGAGAACGCGGGCGCGGTCACCGTGCTGGAGGACTACGTCTTCCGGTCCCGGACCAGCCGGGCGCGTTACGAGCGGCGCGCCGAGACGGTGCTGCACGAGCTGGCGCACATGTGGTTCGGCGACCTCGTGACCATGCGCTGGTGGGACGACCTGTGGCTCAACGAGTCCTTCGCCACCTACATCTCCACGCTGTGCCAGGCCGAGGCCACCGAGTACACGACCGCGTGGACGACGTTCGCCAACGCCGAGAAGGCCTGGGCCTACGCGCAGGACCAGCTGCCCTCGACCCACCCGATCGCCGCGGACATGGTCGACGTGGCCGCCGTCGAGGTGAACTTCGACGGGATCACCTACGCCAAGGGCGCCTCGGTGCTCAAGCAGCTGGTGGCCTACGTCGGCCGCGAGGAGTTCCTGGCGGGGATCCGCCGCTACTTCCGCACCCACGAGTACGGCAACACCACGCTGGCGGACCTGCTCGATCCCCTGTCGGAGGCCACCGGCCGCGACCTCACCGAGTGGTCGGCGCAGTGGCTGGAGACCAGCCAGGTCAACACCCTGCGTCCGGTGTACGAGCTCACCGAGGACGGCCGCTACGCCTCGTTCGCCATCGAGCAGACCGCCGTCCCCGAGCACCCCGTGCTGCGCCGCCACCGGCTGGCCGTGGGCCTCTACGACCGCGGGCCGGACGGGCTGACCCGCACCACCCGGGTGGAGCTCGACGTCGACGGCGAGCGCACCGAGGTGGCCGAGCTGGCCGGGCACCCGGCGGCCGACCTGGTGCTGGTCAACGACGACGACCTCACCTACGCCAAGCTCCGCCTGGACGACCGCTCGCTGGCGACGCTGCGCGAGGCGATCGGCACGGTCCCCGACTCCCTCGCCCGCGCGCTGTGCTGGGCCGCCGCCTGGGACATGACCCGCGACGCCGAGCTGCCCGCCCGCGAGTGGGTGGAGCTGGTGCTGGCCGGCATCGACGCCGAGACCGAGACCAGCGTGGTGCAGTCGCTGCTGGCGCGGGTGCAGTCGGCGCTGACCTCGTACGCCGACCCGGCGTGGGCCGAGACCGGCTGGGCGGCGCTGGCGGACAAGGCGCTGCAGGCGCTGGAGTCGGCCGAGCCGGGCAGCGACGAGCAGCTGCAGTGGTCGCGCACCCTGGCCGCCGCCGCCCGCACCGGCGAGCACGCCGCGGTGCTGCGCGGGCTGCTCGACGGCTCCCGCACCGTCGAGGGGCTGGCCGTCGACGCCGACGCCCGCTGGGCCTTCCTCCACGGCCTGGTGGCCATCGGCGCGGCCGGCGACGCCGAGATCGACGCCGAGGCCGAGCGGGACGCCACCGCCACCGGGGTCCGGCGTGCGGCGACCGCGCGGGCGCTGCGCCCGACCGCGGAGGCCAAGGCGGACGCCTGGCAGCAGGCGTTCCACGACGCGTCGGTGCCCAACGCCGTCCACGAGGCGCTGGTCGCGGGCTTCTGGCACCCGGCGCAACGCGAGCTGACCGCGGAGTACGTGGACCGGTACTTCGCCGAGATCGGCCCGATGTGGGAGCGCCGTCCCGGCGAGATCGCGAAGAACGCCGTGCAGTACCTGTTCCCGCCGGTGGTCGAGGAGCGGACGCTGCAGGCCGCCGACAGGTGGCTCGGCCGGGAAGGGCACCCGGCGCCGCTGCGCCGGCTGGTCTCCGAGGGCCGCGACGGCATCGCCCGCGCGCTGCGCAACCGGGCGCGGGACGCCGCGGCCGGCGCCTGACCCGCTGCACGCGAGAGGCCCAGGACCCGGCGGGTCCTGGGCCTCTCGCGTGCGGCCGTGGCGCGGTGCGCCGCGCGGCTAGTGGAGCCGGGCGCCCCGCGGGTGGCCGGCCTGGTCGGACAGCTGCCGCAGGCCGTTGACGATCCCGCCGACGAGGTCACCGGAGGCGAAGGAGTTGGTCATCGACAGCACCGCGAGCGCGCACGCCCGGTCGGGCAGCCGGCGGGCGGCCGAGGCGCCGGTGACGACCTCGATGACCCGCTGCCCGGGCGAGACGGCCAGCAGCACCGACTCGGCCGGGTCGCCGCCGCGGGCGTGCAGCTCCTCGGCCCGGATGCGGGTCTTGGGCCCGAGGTCGCCGATCCAGAGCGTGAACCGCAGGCCGGTCTCGCGCGAGGACATGGTCAGCGCCTCGTCGAGCCGCGCCAGCTCGCGGTAGCTGAAGATCGTGTCGTAGCCCTCGTCGGCCCGGTTGGGCGCGGTGTCGACCGTCCCGGTGTCGTGGGCGTCGGCGTCCAAGACGCGGGTCATCGCCGGCCTCCTGAGGCGGTCGCGAGGTGGATGGGGATCACGGGGCGGTCACCAGGTGCCGCGGGCGCCGCCGAGCGGGCCGCCGGCGGACGGGGCCGGCGCACCGGCGGAGACGGCGGTCGCGCCGCGCGAGCCGGCGATCACGTGCGAGCCGGTGGTGGTCCCGTGCCCGCTGTGGCCCCCCTCGAGCGCCGCGGGCTCGCCGTACAGCGAGGACCCGACGGCCTGGGTGTCGCCGTGGCCGGCGGCGTGCGTCGGGGCGTCCTTCGGCTGCGGCTCGTACCAGACCGGCTCGTGCTCCCAGGGCTGACCCGGCTTGTACCGGACGCCCTGGCGCTTGCGCCCGCCCGGCAGGTAGGTCAGCGCCCACAGGAGGACGAACACCGCCAGCGGAGCCACGAGGAAGACGAGCAGGGTCTCGACGACGGTCACGCCCGGAATCTACCGGTGTCCGTGGTCGGCTGTGCGCGCGTGTCCCAGCCCGGCGGGTGGCGGTGCGCCCACGGCCGGGCCTGCTCCAGCTGGGCGGCGAGGGCGATCAGGGTGGCCTCGTCCGCGGGCCGCCCCACGAGCATCGTCCCGACCGGCAGGCCGTCGCCGGTCCAGTGCAGCGGCACGCTGACGGCGGGCTGGCCGGTGACGTTGTAGAGCGCGGTGAACGCCGCGTAGCGCTTGTTGCGCTCGAAGTCCTCGGCGCCGTCGCCGTCGGCGTCGAACCAGCCCAGCGGCCGCGGCGTCATCGTCGTCACTGGGGCGACGAGGACGTCGAACCCGTCGGTGGCCTCGACGTAGCGGCGGGCGAACAGCCGCAGCGCGTTGAGCGCCTCCATCGCCGCCTGCGCCGACAGGGCCAGCCCGCGGGCGCGCAGCTCCCGGGTGAGCGGCCGCAGCTCCCCCACCCGGTCCGGCGGCACCGGCAGCGTCGTCCCCGACAGCGACCACACCCGCTCGAAGGCGCCGAGCACGTCCGGGGCGAGCAGACCGGGCGGGACGTCGACCACCTCGTGCCCGAGGTCGGTGAGCAGCGCGGTGGCGTCGTCGAGGGCCGCGGCCACCTCCGGCTGCAGCACCGCGCCGGGCATCGGGGACTCCAGCGCCCGGCCGATCCGCAGCCGCCCGGTCGGCCGGTCCGCGGCGGCGAGGAAGGTCTCCCCCGGCGGCAGCGGCGGCGCCCAGGCGAAGTCACCGGTGACCGGGCCGGCCATGGCGTCGAGCATCGCGGCGGCGTCGCGGACGGTGCGGGCCAGCGGCCCGTTGGTGCCCAGCCCGGTGACGTCGCTGCCCAGCGGTCCGTTGCTGATCCGCCCGCGGGTCGGCTTGATGCCGAACAGCCCGTTGATGCTGGCCGGGATGCGGATCGAGCCGCCGCCGTCGCTGCCCTGGGCGAAGGGCACCATCCCGGCGGCGACCGCCACCGCCGCGCCGCCGCTGGACCCCCCGGCCAGCCGGGCGGGGTCCCACGGGCAGCGGGCAGGGCCGGCGACGTCGTTGTCGGTGTAGCAGGGGTAGCCGAACTCCGGGGTGTTGGTCTTGCCCAGGCTGATCGTCCCGGCGGCGGCGAGCTTGGTGACGACGGCGTCGTCCACCGTGGGCACGAAGTCGGCGAACACCGCGGAGCCGAAGGTGGTGCGCACACCGGCGGTGTTGTTGAGGTCCTTGATCGCCGTCGGGACGCCGAGCAGGGGCGGCAGGTCGCCGCCGCGCAGCACCCGGGCCTCGGCCCGGGCCGCCGCGGCCCGCGCGCGCTCGGGCGTGACGGTGACGAAGGCGCCCAGGCCGGCGTCGAGGGCCTCGATGCGGGCGAGGGCGGCCTCCACCAGCTCGACGGGACTGACCGTCCGGTCCCGGACGGCGGCCGCCTGCTCCAGCGCGGTGAGCTCGTGCACCTGCGTACCGGTCACGGGCGGCGACGCTAGCCCCGCCCGGTAGACAGGTCGCCGTGCACCTCTCCCGCGCGCACGCCGAGGCCCTCGACGACGCCGACCCGCTGGCCGGGTTCCGCGCCCGCTTCGCCGGCGTCGACGACGCCCTGCTCTACCTCGACGGCAACTCGCTGGGCCGGATGCCCGTGGACACCCCGGCGGCGCTGGCGCGGGTGGCGGAGCAGGAGTGGGGCCGCGGGCTGGTCGGCTCGTGGGCGTCGTGGATCGACGTCGGCACGCGGGTCGGCGACGTCATCGGCACCGGTGTCCTCGGCGCCCGGCCCGGCGAGGTGCTGCTCGGCGACTCGACCACCGTCGACCTCTACAAGCTCCTCGTCGCCGCGGCCGACGCCCGCCCGGGCCGGGATGTGCTGGTCTGCTGCGCCGACGACTTCCCCACCGACCGCTACGTGGTCGCCGGGGTCGCCGCCGCGCGCGGGATGACCGTGCGCGAGGTGCCCGCCGACGTCGACGAGGGCCTGGACCCGGCGGTGCTCGCGGCGGCGCTGGACGGGCGGGTCGCCGTCGTGGTGCTGTCCGCGGTCGCGTACCGCTCGGGCGCGCTGGCCGACGTCGCGGCGGTGACGGCGGCGGCCCGCGACGCCGGCGCGCTGGTCGTCTGGGACCTCTCGCACGCGGCCGGGGCGGTGGAGCTGGACCTGACCGCGAGCGGCGTCGACCTCGCCGTCGGGTGCACGTACAAGTACCTCAACGGCGGGCCCGGCGCGCCGGCGTTCCTCTTCGTGCGGCGGGAGCTGCAGGAGACCCTGCGCCAGCCGATCTGGGGGTGGTTCGGCCAGCGCGACCAGTTCGCGATGGGCCCGGCCTATGACCCGGTGCCCGATGTCGGGCGGTTCGCCACCGGGACGCCGCCGGTGCTCGCCGCCGCGGCGGTCGAGGTGGGCGCGCGGCTGGTGGCCGACGCCGGCATCGGCCGGCTGGCGGCCAAGGGGCGGGCGCTGACCGGGCTGATGACCGACCTCGCCGACGCGCACCTGGCGCCGCACGGCGTGGCGCTGGCCAGCCCGCGCGACCCGGCACGGCGCGGGTCGCACGTCACGCTCGCCCACCCGCACGCCTGGCAGCTGACCCGGGCGCTGGTCGACCGCGGCGTGGTGCCGGACTTCCGCACGCCCGACCGCGTGCGCCTCGGGATCGCGCCGCTGTACACGCGGTTCGTCGACGTCTGGGACGCCGTCGACCGGTTCCGCGCCCTGCTCGAGGACGGCGCCTGGGCCGCCTACCCCGAGGAGCGCACCCGCGTCACCTGAGCAGTGCGGCAGAGATGGCCGTCTCTGCCGCCAGTGGTCAGTCGGGGTCGGGTGGGACGCCGATCGGGTTGCGGTCGGGGAAGAGCCCGGCGGTGACGACGGCGCGGCGCAGCGGCACCAGGAGCTCGGCGAGCCGGTCGCAGCGGGTGTCGCCGAGCGTCCGCCACGGGCCGAGCGCGAGGCGGTCGGTGTTGGCCTCGATCGCGGCGACCATCGCCAGGCCCTCCGCGGACAGCTCCACGTCGTCGGGCCCGCTGCCGTCGAGCCAGCCGCGCCGGGCGAGCTCCTCGGCGGCGGCCGCCCACGCGTCGTCGTCCCACCCGCGGGCCTTCTGCAGCCACGCGCGGTCGACCCGGCCGGCCGCGGCCACCAGCACGTGCGCGCCGGCACCGGACACCTCGCGGTCCAGCAGCGCCGCGTTGTGCCCGTCGCCGCGGTGCTCGCGCAGCGTGGTGAGCGCCTGCCACAGGGCCAGGTGCGGCTCGTCCGGCTCGGCCACCGCCGCGTTGGCCGCCGCCAGCGGCCGGCCGGGCAGGTCGACCGCCTCGGCGGCGATCCGGGCCAACTCGGCGGCCTCGGCGGCCTCGGCCGAGCCCGCCCACTCCCCCAGCACCCGGCGGGTGACGGCGTCGACGGCGGCCAGCCGGACCCGCAGCGCGTCCGCCGGCGTCACCGCCGCCCAGACGCCGGGCACCCGGCGGGCGACGAACGCCGGCGCGAAGTTGTAGAAGGTGGCCGTGACGACCGCGGGGCCGACCGGCCCGAGCGGCGCGGCGCGCAGCGCGAAGTAGACGGCCCAGAAGCCGGACAGGCCGGCCTCCTCACCCGCGGACCGCGCCTCGTCGGCGAAGTAGGTGAGCGCGTGGTACGGCTCGCCCAGCGCCCAGAGCCGGCGCGCGGTCCCCGCCGACGTCACGCCGAGACGCTCTCGGGCATCCCCAGCCACTCCCGCCAGCGGGGGTCCACGGTGCGCGCGCCGAGCAGCCGCCAGGCCGCGCCGCTCGGGGTCCGCGGCGGGTGCGGCAGCTGCCAGCCCATCTCGGCCAGCGACCGGTCGGCCTTGGTGTGGTTGCACCTGCGGCAGGCGGCCACGACGTTGTCCCAGGTGTGCGTGCCGCCGCGGCTGCGCGGGACGACGTGGTCGATGCTCGTGGCCGACCCGCCGCAGTAGACGCAGGTCTGCCCGTCGCGGGTGAACACCGCCCGCCGGGACAGGGGCACCTGCGCGGGGTAGGGCACCCGCACGAAGCGGGTGAGCCGCACGACCACCGGGACGGCGAGGGCCACCCGCTCGGCGTGGACCACCTCCGCGGAGTCGTCCACCGGGACCGCCTTCTCGGCCAGGACCAGGACGATCGCGCGGCGGCTGGAGACCACGCACAGGGGTTCGTAGGTGGCGTTGAGCAGCAGCGTGGCCGCCGTCGTGCCGGACGAGGGCACGGGCAGCCGGGGGACGGGGACGGGGTCGCGCCGCGGACCTGGGTGGCCCGCCGGCGACGACCCGGACGCGGAACGCGACACGGATCACCTCCGACGCCCCGGACCGCCGTACCGGGGCGGCCGCACAGGGCTGCGTCCATCCTGCCCTGACCTGGGCCTCCGGCGCGCGGGGAAACGACTCCGGAGGGTGCCGGGGCGCCGGTGAGGGCGCCGTTACGGTGGTGCGGGTGCGCTACCCCGACGCCGAGAGACTCGACCTGGTCGAGGACCTGCACGGCCACCGCGTGGCCGATCCCTACCGCTGGCTCGAGGACCCCGACGACCCGCGGACGCAGGCGTGGACCGCCGCCCAGGACGCCCTCACCGCCGACGTCCTCGGCGCGCTCCCCCTGCGGGCCGACCTCGCCGCCCGGCTCGAGCGGCTGGTGCACGCCGGCGCCGTCGGCGTCCCGGTGCACCGCGGCGGCCGCGCCTTCTCCACCCGCCGCGACCCCGGCCAGGAGCACGCCGTCCTGCGGGTGCGCGAGGCCGACGGCAGCGTCCGCGTGCTGGTCGACCCGATGGCCGTCGACCCCTCGGGGACGACGACGCTCGACGCCTGGGCGCCGTCGTGGGAGGGCGACCGGCTGGCCTACCAGCTGTCCACCGGCGGCGACGAGGAGTCGCGGCTGTACGTCCTCGACGTCGCCACCGACGAGCGGCTGGACGGGCCGGTCGACCGGTGCCGCTACTCCCCCGTCGCCTGGCTGCCCGGCGGCGAGGAGCTCTTCTACGTCCGCCGGCTCGCACCCGGCCAGGTGCCCGCCGGCGAGGAGCCGTTCCACCGCCGGGTGTGGCGCCACCGGGTCGGCGCCGACCCCGACGGCGACGTCCTGGTCCACGGCGAGGGTCTCGACCCCACCAACTACTACGGCGTGCGCACCAGCCGCGACGGCCGCTGGCTGGTCGTCTCCGCGTCGGCGGGCACCGCTCCGCGCGACGACGTCTGGCTGGCCGACCTGGCCGGGGACGGCGCCCTGCGCGAGCTCCAGGTCGGCGTCGACGCGCAGACCGCGGCGTGGGTGGCCCGCGACGGGCGGCTGTGGCTGCTCAGCGACCGCGGCACCCCGCGCTGGCGGCTCGCCGTCGCCGACCCGGAGGACCCGGCCACCTGGGCGGTGGAGGCGTGGGCCGACGTCGTCCCGCAGGCCGAGGACGGCGTGCTGTCCGACGTCGCGCTCGTCGACGGCGCCGACGGCTCGCTGCAGGTGCTCGCCGTCCACTCGGTCGACGCCACCGACCGGCTCTCGGTCTGGGCCGGTGACGGCTCCGGCCGGCTGGCCGAGGTGACCGGCCTGGGCGCCGGCAGCGTCTCCGGCGTCAGCGCCCCGCCGGAGGGCGGGACGACGGCCTGGGTGGGGTACACCGACCACGCGACGCCGCCGTCGGTGCTGCGCTGGGACGCCTCCGCGCCGACGGCGCTCGTCGAGGACGAGCGCGCCCCCGTGGCCGGCGAGGTGCCGGAGGTGACGGTCGTCGAGACGCACGCGACATCGGCGGACGGCACCCCGGTGCACCTGTTCGTGCTGTCCGGCACCGGCACGCCCGACGCCCCGCGGCCGACCGTCCTCTACGGCTACGGCGGGTTCAACGTCGCGCTCACCCCCGCCTACTCGGCGCAGGCGCTGGCCTGGGTCGCCGCGGGCGGGGTGTGGGCGGTGGCCAACCTGCGCGGCGGCTCCGAGCACGGCGAGGAGTGGCACCGCGCCGGCATGCGCGAGCGCAAGCAGAACGTCTTCGACGACTTCGCCGCGGCCGGTGAGCACCTGGTCGCCCAGGGGTGGACGACGTACGGGCAGCTCGCGGTGATGGGCGGGTCCAACGGCGGCCTGCTCGTCGGCGCCACCCTCACCCAGCGGCCCGGCCTCGCCGTCGGCGTCGTCTGCAGCGCCCCGCTGCTGGACATGGTCCGGTACGAGCGCTTCGGCCTGGGCCGCACCTGGAACGACGAGTACGGCACCGCCGAGGACCCGGAGGAGCTCGGCTGGCTGCTCGGCTACTCGCCGTACCACGCCGTCCGGGAGGGCGCCGCCTACCCGGCGACGCTGTTCACGACCTTCGAGTCCGACACCCGCGTCGACCCGCTGCACGCCCGCAAGCTCGCCGCCGCGCTGCAGGCCGCGACGAGCGCCGACGCGCCGGTCCTGCTGCGGCGGGAGACGTCGGTGGGCCACGGCGCCCGGGCGGTCAGCCGCACCGTCGGCCTGGCCGCGGACCAGCTGGCCTTCCTCGCCGCCGCGACCGGCCTGTCCGGATGGCGCGCGGATCACTCCTGATCCGTCGCTCCGACCTGACACCATGGAGGGTGATGACTGCTCCACCCTCCGTAGTGACCGCCGCTGCTGACAGCGGGCTCGCCGGCACCATGCCCGACTGCGTCTCCGACCCGACGACGCTGTGCGCCAAGGTCTACGAGCTGTTCGGCGTCGACTGGCTCGCGAACAACGCCGAGGCGCTGATCGAGAAGCCGGCGAAGATCCTGCTGGTCGTGGTCATGGCCGCGGTCGTCCGGCTGCTGCTGCACCGGGCGATCCGGCGGCTGACCGACCGCACCGCCACCGGGTCGATGCCGACGATCCTGCGGCCGCTGCGCAACCGCACGGCCGCCGGCGGCGGCGACCCGCTCGAGCAGGTGGCCGCCCGGCGCACCCAGCGCGCCGAGGCGATCGGGTCGGTGCTGCGCAGCTTCGCCTCGTTCGTGGTCATGGGCATCGCCGTCGTCCTCGTGCTCGGCGAGCTCGGCATCAACCTGGCACCGATCGTGGCCAGCGCGGGTGTCGTCGGCGTCGCGCTCGGCTTCGGCGCGCAGAACCTGATCAAGGACTTCATCGCCGGGATCGGGATCATCCTGGAGGACCAGTACGGCGTCGGCGACGTCGTCGACCTCGGCGAGGCCAGCGGGACGGTCGAGGCGGTGGGCCTGCGGATCACCCGGCTGCGCGACGTCAACGGCGTCGTCTGGTACGCCCGCAACGGGGAGATCCTGCGCGTGGGCAACAAGAGCCAGGGCTACGCGCAGGTGGTCATCGACATGCCCGTCGCGCACGACACCGACCTCGAGCGGTGCCGCACCGTCATGCAGGAGGTCGCCGACGCGATGTACGCCGAGGACGAGTGGGCCGCGGTGCTGCTGGCCGAGCCCGAGTCCCTCGGCGTCGAGCAGATCCTCTCGGAGGGCGTCTTCATGCGGGTGCAGGTGCGCTCCACCAACGCCGACCAGTGGCGGGTCGGCCGCGAGCTGCGCATGCGGCTCAAGGAGCGGTTCGTCGCCGAGGGCATCAAGACCCCGCCCCCGCTGATCGGCGCGTCCTCCAGCGCCGCGGCCGCCGGCGCCCGATGAGCACCGGGGACGGTCGGCGGGCCACCTCCGAGGGAGAGGCCACCCAGCGGGCCACGTTCAGTGAGGTCTTCGCCGTCCGCGAGTTCCGGCCGCTGTTCGGCACCTACACGCTGTCGACCATCGGCGACGAGCTCGCGCGGGTCGCCCTGACCGTCCTCGTCTACCAGCGCACCGACTCGCCGCTGCTGTCGGCGTTCACCTTCGCGCTGGGCTTCCTGCCGTGGGCGCTCGGCGGCCCGGTGCTGGCGACGATCGCCGACCGCTTCCCGCGGCACCGGGTGCTCATCGCCAGCGACGTCGTCCGCGCGGTCCTGGTCGCCGGCATGGCGGTCCCCGGGACGCCGCTGCCGCTGCTGCTGGTCCTGCTCTTCCTGGTCGCGCTGTGCGCGCCGCCGTTCGAGTCGGCGCGCTCGGCGCTGATGGCCGACGTCCTGGAGGGCGAGCGCTACGCCGTCGCCACCTCGCTGACCAACGTCAGCCTCCAGGTGGCCCAGGTGGTCGGGTTCCTCGCCGCCGGCGGGCTGGTCACCGTGCTCAGCCCCTCGGTGGTGCTGCTGCTGGACGCCGCCACCTTCGCCGTGTCCGCCGTGTGGCTGACCCTCGGGCTGCACCGGCGGCCGGCGCCGGGGGACGAGCTCGCGGCGCCGTCGTCGGTGTGGCGGGAGGCCGGCGAGGGGCTGCGGCTGATCGGCGGCAGCCCGCGGCTGGTGGCGATCATCGCGCTGCTGTGGGTCGGCACCCTGTTCGCCAACGCCGCCGAGGGCATCGCCGCCCCGCTGACCGACGAGCTCGGCGAGGGCGCGGTCCAGGTGGGCGTGCTGCTGGCGGCCAACCCGCTCGGGGTCACCGTCGGCGGCCTGGTGGTCGCCCGCTTCCTCGGGACGGCGCGCAGCGACCGGCTGATGCCGGTGCTGGTGGGCCTGTCGCTGGCCCCGGTGCTGCTGGCCGGCCTGGTCGCCATGACCGCGGGCCCGGGGCGGGGCGCGTTCGCGGTCGTCGTCGGGCTGGTGTTCGTCGCCGGGCTCGGCGCGTCCTGGGCCATCCCGCTCAACGTCGCCTTCGTGCAGGCGGTGCCGCCGGCCTACCGGGGCCGCGCCTTCGGGGTCGCGGTCAGCGGGCTCTACGGCATCCAGGGCGTCGGCGCGCTGGCCGCCGGCCTGGCCGCGGAGGGGCTGCCGCCGAGCGCCGTCGTCGCGCTGGCCGGCGGGATCGGGCTGGTCGCGGTCGTGCCGCCGCTGCTCGCCTACGGGCGCACCCGGGCCCTCGTGGCAGAGGACCGCCCGGCTGCGGGACCATCGGTGTCATGAGCGAGGCGAGCCGGTCCCTGCCGTCGGCGCGGACCTTCTACGAGGAGGTCGGCGGAGAGCCGACCTTCCGGCGGCTCGTCGCCCGCTTCTACGCCGGCGTCAAGGCCGACCCGGTGCTCGCGCCGCTCTACCCCCAGGACGACTGGGAGGGCGCCGAGACCCGCCTGCGCCGCTTCCTCGAGCAGTACTGGGGCGGCCCCACCACCTACTCGCAGGAGCGCGGGCACCCGCGCCTGCGCATGCGGCACGCCCCGTTCGCGATCGGCCCGGCCGAGCGCGACGCGTGGCTGCGGCACATGCGGGACGCCGTCGACACCCTCGACCTGACCGAGGAGCAGGACGCCACCCTGTGGGGCTACCTGCAGATGGCCGCCCGCAGCATGCAGAACCGCTGGCCCGACGACGCGCCCGGCACCCTCTCCATCTGAGCCCGTCCTCCCGCCGTCGGCGGAGGCGCACGCCCGCACACCCCTAGGAGCCCGGTGAGTTCCCTCACCCCTGCCCGACCGTTCCGCCGCACCGACGCCGGCTGGTGGCGGGACGCGGTCTTCTACCAGGTCTACATCCGCAGCTTCGCCGACGGCAGCGGCGACGGCGTCGGCGACCTCGCCGGCATCCGCGCCCGGCTGCCGCACCTGGTCGACCTCGGCGTCGACGCGCTGTGGATCACGCCCTTCTACCCCTCGCCGATGGCCGACCACGGCTACGACGTCGCCGACCCGCGCGACGTGGAGCCGGTGTTCGGTGACCTCGCCGAGTTCGACGCGCTGCTGGCCGAGGCGCACGCGGCCGGCATCCGGGTGACCGTCGACCTGGTGCCCAACCACAGCTCGCACCAGCACGAGTGGTTCCAGGCGGCGCTGGCCGCCGGCCCCGGCTCGCCGGAGCGGGCGCGTTACCTGTTCCGGGACGGCCGCGGGCCCGACGGCGCCGAGCCGCCGAACAACTGGCCGTCGGTCTTCGGCGGGCCGGCCTGGTCGCGGGTGCCCGACGGCCAGTGGTACCTGCACATCTTCGCGCCCGAGCAGCCCGACCTGGACTTCACCAACCCCGAGGTGCTCGCCGACCTCGAGGAGACCATGCGGTTCTGGCTCGACCGCGGCGTCGACGGCTTCCGCATCGACGTCGCCCACGGCATGGCCAAGCCCGCCGGCCTGCCCGACATGGAGCCCATGGAGGACACCGGGCTGCTCGACGACCACGGCCCGGGCGACCACCGGTTCGACAACGACGGGGTGCACGAGGTGCACCGGCGCATCCGCGCCGTCCTCGACGAGTACCCCTGCACCATGGCCGTCGGCGAGGTGTGGGTCTCCGACGACGACCGGCTGGCCGACTACCTGCGCGCCGACGAGCTGCAACTGGCGTTCAACTTCAAGCTGCTGACCGCCGACTGGACGCCCGAGGACCTGCGCGACGCCGTCGTCCACTCGCTGGCCACCGTCGACGGGACCCCGGCGCCGGCCTGCTGGGTGCTGTCCAACCACGACCGGCCCCGGCACGTGACCCGCTACGGCGGCGGCGAGACCGGCACCCGGCGGGCGCGGGCGGCGGCGCTGCTGCAGCTGGCGCTCCCCGGCGCGGCCTACGTCTACAACGGCGACGAGCTCGGCATGCCCGACGTCGACCTGCCCGACGAGGTGCTGCAGGACCCGATCTGGGAGCGGTCCGGGCACACCGAGCGCGGCCGCGACGCCTGCCGCGTCCCGGTGCCGTGGTCGGGCACCGAGCCCTCCTACGGCTTCTCCGCGCAGCGGGAGACCTGGCTGCCGATGCCCGAGGGCTGGGGGCCGCTGACCGCCGAGGCGCAGGCCGCGGACCCGTCGTCGGTGCTGTCGCTGTACCGGGCGGCGCTGGCGTTGCGGGCGTCGTCGCCGGCCTTCTCCGGCGAGTCGCTGGAGTGGCTGCCCGCGCCCGAGGGGTGCCTCGCCTTCCGCCGGCCCGGCGGCCTGGTGTGCCTGGTGAACCTGTCCGCGGAGGCGGTGCCGCTGCCCGAGGGCCGGGTCCTGCTGGCCAGCGCCGATGTCGCCGGCGGCGCCCTGCCGGTCGACGCCGCGGTCTGGCTGCACGCCTGACCGGCGTGGGCGCGGCGCTCCCCGTCTCGGGAGGCGCCGCGCCCGCGCGCGGGTAGCATCGGTATCGGAACAGAGCGTCACGGGGGGACGCTGACGCCGCGGTCGACCGACCCGTGTCGGCGGCCCTGTGCCGGGGGAGGCGCGCCCACCGATGACGTTGTTGCAGGTCCAGGGCCTGGTGAAGTCCTTCGGGGCCCGCCGTGTCCTGCGGGACGTCTCCTTCACCCTCGGCGAGGGCGAGATCGTCGGGCTCGTCGGCACCAACGGGGCGGGCAAGTCGACCCTCGGCGACGTCATCGCCGGCATCACCCCCGCCGACGCCGGCTCCATGACGCTGCAGGGCCACCCCTACGCGCCGCTGTCGGCCGACGACGCCCGCCACCTCGGCGTCGGCGTCGTCCAGCAGCTGGTCCACATCGACCCCGGGCTCACCGTCGCCCAGGCGGTCTTCCGCGGCACGACCCAGACGGGGCTGCCGCCGCGCGAGCTGCGCCGGCAGGCCCAGGTGCTGCTCGCCGAGGTCGCCCTCGACGTCGACCCCGACACCCCCGTCGGGGACCTGCCGCACTTCGTGCACGGCCTCGTCGAGGTCGCCCGCGTGCTCGCCGAGGACACCCGCCTGGTGGTGCTCGACGAGGTGTCGGCGCCGCTGCTGCCCTCGGAGGTCGGCCGCCTGCACGCCGTCGCCGCCCGGCTGGGCCGGCAGGGCCGCGGCGTCCTCTACATCAGCCACCGGCTGCCCGAGATGCTCGAGGTGGTCGACCGGGTGCTCGTCCTGCGCGACGGGAGGATCGCCCTCGACGCGCCGGCCGCGACGCTGGACCCGGCGCGGCTGGCCGCGGAGACCGTCGGCGAGCCGGTGACGCCGCCGGAGCCCCGGGTGGCCTCGGCGCCGGAGCCGGCGCCGGCCGAGGAGGCCCCCGTGCGCGTGTCCCCGCGGCTGGTGCCCTCCGACGAGGTGGTGCTGCGGGTCCGCAACCTGCGGGTGCCCGGCGCGGTCGAGGGCGTCGACCTGCTGCTGCGCCGCGGCGAGGTGATCGGGCTGACCGGGCACCGGTCCTCCGGCGTCCGCGAGATCGCCGAGGCGCTGTCCGGGGAGCTGCCGGCGGTCACCGACGAGCTGCAGCTGCTCGGCGAGCAGCGCTCGCTCGGGTCCTCCGGGGACGGCCCCGGGCTGGAGCTGCCGGTGTACCGCCCGGACGAGGACGCCTACGGCGTGGACCCCGGCGAGACGATCGCCCGGACGATGACCCAGGAGGCGTGGGGCTCGCTGTCGGACCTGCGCAAGGAGATCGCCCAGCTGCGCGGGGTCATCCGGACCGTGCACCGGATGGACGTGAAGACGCTGAGCATCCGCACGGTGTTCGGCGCGCTGTCCGGCGGCGACCAGCACAAGCTCGCGCTCGCCCGGTGGATGTCGGAGTGCGCGCGCGACGTCGTCGTCCTCCACGAGCCCACCCGCGGCCTGGACGTGCGGGCCCGGCGGCAGGTCCGCCAGCTGCTCGACGAGGCGACCGCGCACGGGACGTCGGTCGTCGTCGTGTCGGTGGACCCCGACGAGCTGGCCGAGTGCTGCGACCGGGTCGGCATCGTCGCCGGCGGCCGCGTCGCCCGGTGGATCGACACCGGTGAGCTCGCCGTCGACGCGGTGCGCGACCGCATCGTCGAGGCCGCCACCGCAGCCGCCTGAAGCCGGGTGCTGCTGCGCCGGCACCCGACCCGGCCCCCGTCCGGGTCGGGTGCCGACGCCGCCGGCTCAGACGCTGACGGTCGCCGCGACCGCGCGCAGCTTGTGCCGCGCCAGCGCCAGGTTGGCGGTCACGCGGTTGAGCACGAGGTAGATGAACAGGCCGGCGTTGCCCTGCCCCTTGAGCACGTTGATCAGGTGGTACTGGCTCTGCAGCGTGATGAGGATGTCCTCGACCTCGTCCTTGAGCTCGAGGTCGTTGATCGTGCGCAGCTTGGCGCGCACGACGTTGGAGTTGCCGGCGGCCGCCACGTTGAGGTCGAAGCCGGGCGTGCCGCCCGCCGCGAGGGCCATGCCGCTGTCGATGTCCACGATCGCTGCGCCGTTGGCGCCCTCGATCGCGAGCAGGTCGGCGATGACGTTGTCGAGTGATGCCACGGAAAGGGCTCCTGTCGTCTCGAGAGGGGGACGCAGCGACGGGCTGCGCACCGGGCCGGGAGGCGACCCGGGTCGACCGGACGGGCCGGGCGTCTGGGGAGGCACGGCGTCCTCCGGCGGCACGGCCGGCGGGACGTCGTGCGCCGCACCGGCCGGGGCCGGGGGCGGTGGGTGCTGGGACTCCGGGCGGCGCGCCGGCTCCTCGACGGCGGGCGGTGGGGGCGGCGGCAGGGGCACCGGCGCGGTGAGCCGGGTGGCCCCGGCGCGCCCGGGCCACGGGTCCCGACGCGGCTCTGGGCCGGCGTCCGGGGTGGCAGCCGAGGTGGCAGCCGAGGTGGCTCCGCGTGGCTCGTGACGTCCCCGCGACCACAGCGACGCCCACCACCCGGTTGCCATGCAGATACCGCCCCGTCCCCGCCTCCGCCGAAGGCCTCAGCGACCCCAGACAACACGTGCCGGGCGGCCCGGGCAAACCGGCGGACGTATCTGCAGGTGAGCGCGCGGACACCGACGGCGACGGGATCGGGAGGACCCCGGGACGCCCGCCGGGCGGCTCCCGCCCGGCTCTCGGGTACCTTCCGCGGGGACCGCGCGGGCCCGTCCCGCTGCCTGTGGAGGAGACACAGTGAAGACCCGGGACCTCGCCTACGTCGCCCTGTTCGCCGCGATCATCGCCGTGCTGGGGACCCTGCCGGCGATCAACGTCGGACCGGTGCCCATCACCGCGCAGACCCTCGGCGTCATGCTCGCCGGCAGCGTGCTGGGCGCCCGCCGCGGCTCCCTCGCGGTCCTGCTGTTCCTGGTGCTGGTGGCGATCGGGCTGCCGCTGCTGGCCAGCGGCGCGGGCGGCCTGGCGCCCTTCGCCGGCCCGACGGCGGGCTACCTGTTCAGCTGGCCGGTGGCCGCGTTCGTGATCGGCTGGCTGACCGAGCGCACCTGGGACCGCTACAACGTCCTGGTCGGCACGGCGGTCAACGTGGTCGGCGGCATCGTCGTGGTCTATGCCGTCGGCGTCCCGGTGCTCAAGGCCGTGACCGGGCTGCCGTGGGCCGAGGCGTTCTGGACGGGCGCCGCCATCTTCGTCCCGGGCGACCTGTTCAAGGCCTTCGTCGCCGCGGCCATCGCCGACGTCGTCCGGCGCAGCTACCCCGTCATCGACCGTCCCCGCCGGGCCGCCGGCACCCGGTGAGGCTCCGCCGTCCCGGTCCGGCGCCCGCCGCGGACGAGCTCGCGGAGCCGGGGCGCGGCATCGAGCTGCGCGGCGTCGGGCACCGGTACGGCGACCGGGTGGTGCTCGAGGGCCTCGACCTCACCCTGACCGAGCCGCGGGTCGGCGTCATCGGCGCCAACGGCTCGGGCAAGAGCACCTTCGCCCGGCTGCTCAACGGCCTGGTGGTGCCCACCGAGGGGCGGGTGCTGGTCGACGGGCTGGACACCCGCACCCAGGTGCGCGCGGTGCGGCGCCGCGTCGGGTTCGTCTTCCAGGACCCCGACGCGCAGATCGTGCACCCGACGGTGGCCGAGGACGTCGCCTACGGGCTGGAGAACCAGGGCGTCCCGCCCGACGAGCGGGCCGCCCGCGTCGCCGAGGTGCTGGCCCGCTACGGCCTGGCCGGGCACGCCGACCACCCCGCGCACCTGCTCTCGGGCGGGCAGAAGCAGCTGCTGGCGATCGCCGGCGTACTGGTCATGCGCCCCGCCCGCATCGTGTTCGACGAGCCGACGACGCTGCTGGACCTGGTCAACGCCCGGCGGGTGGCCGAGCTGGTCGCCGGGCTGGAGCAGCAGGTCGTCGTCGTCACCCACCACCTGGAGCTGCTCGACGGCTTCGACCGGGTGCTCGTCGTCGACCGCGGCCGGGTGGTGGAGGACGCCGCCCCCGGCCCGGCCGTGGCCGCCTACCGCGCGCTGATGGCCGGCCGGTGACCCTCGCGCTGTACGTCCCGCGGGCCAGCGTCGTCCACCGGCTGCCGGCCGGGGTCAAGCTGCTCGCCCTCGCCGTCCTCGCCGTCGCGCTGTTCTGGCTGCCCACGCTGTCCGCGGCCGGCGCGGCCCTGGCGGGGGTGCTGGTCCTCGGCCTGCTCGTCGCCCGGCTGCCGGTGGCCGTGCTGGCCCGGCAGGCGCGGGCGATGACGTGGTGGGTGCTGGCCCTGCTGGTCGTGCACGCGCTGACCACCGACCTCCGGACCGGCGCGCACGTCGCGCTGCGCCTGCTCACGCTGGTGCTGGCCGCGGCCGTGGTGACGGCGACGACGCGGGTGAGCGCGATGGTGGCCGTGGTCGAGCGGCTGGCGACCCCGCTGCGGCTGGTCGGCGTGCGGCCGGCGCGGGTCGGGCTGGTGGTCACCATGGCGCTGCGGTTCATCCCGGTCCTCGTCGAGCGCGCCGACCGCATCCGCGAGGCGCAGGCGGCCCGCGGCGGCTCCCCCCGCGGCCTGCGCGCGCTGCGGACGACGGTCGCCCCGCTGCTGGTGCAGGTCCTGCAGATGGCCCACGACGTGAGCGAGGCGCTGGACGCCCGCGGCGCCGACGACGTCCCGCCCCCGCGCCGCCGCCGGCGCTCCCCCGCCCCGGAGGTCTCCCGATGACCGTCCTCGAGATCTGGACGACCCCGGCCGCCGCCGCGCCCATGCGGCGGGTCCCCTCCGCGCGGCTGCTGGCCGGGCGCGGGCTGGAGGGCGACCGCTACGCCCTCGGCGGCGGCACCTGGGCGCGCTACCCGGACCTGGAGAAGCAGCTGACCCTGATCGACGCCGACGACGTCGCGGCGGTCGCGGCGGAGGTGGGTGTGCCGCTGACGCCGGGCGACACCCGCCGCAACCTGGTCACCACCGGGGTCGACCTGCCCTCGCTGGTGGGCCGCTGGTTCGCCGTCGGGGACGCGCTGCTGTTCGGGGTGAAGCGCTGCCCGCCGTGCGCGCACCTCGAGCGGCTCACCGGCGCCCGGCTGGTGAAGGCGATGGTGCACCGCGGCGGGATCAACGCGGCGGTGTTCGCGGGGGCGGAGGTCGCCGAGGGCGCCGTCCTCCGGCCGGTGCCGGAGGAGGAGGCCGCCCGCCGCGGGGCGCCGACCGGGGCGGACCGGCCGGTGCCGCGGATCGTGGCCGGCTGAGCGCTCGGACCAGCCGGCAGGAGCGGAGGACCTCGTCCCGGCCGGTCGGCCGCCCCCGAGCCGTCCCGCCGGCGCGGAACCCGGCGCGCCCGCGGTCCGTCGTCTGTGTGTGGACACCCTCCGCACGCTGCTGAACCTGGTCTGGCTGGTCCTGCAGGGCTGGCTGCTCGCCCTGGCCTACGCCTTCGCCGGCGTGGTGGCCTGCCTCCTGGTGGTGACCATCCCGTTCGGCATCGCCTCGTTCCGGCTCGCCGGCTTCGTGCTGTGGCCGTTCGGCCGCACGACGGTGCGGGCGCCGGGCGCCGGCGCCGCGTCGGCGATCGGGAACCTGCTGTGGTTCCTCGTCGCCGGGTGGTGGCTGGCACTGATCCACGTGCTCGCCGGGATCGCCTTCTGCGTGACGGTCATCGGGATCCCGTTCGGGATCGCGTCGTTCAAGCTGGCCGGCGTCGGGCTGTTCCCGCTGGGCAAGCGGGTGGTCGAGACCGCTCCCCCGCGCGACTGGATGCACGCCGGCAGCGGCGTGGTGCAGGCCGCGCCGGCCGGCCGCTGACGCCGGGGCTCAGCCCTCCGGCTCGTCGGCCCAGCGGGCGAGGAACTCCTTCTCGTCCGGCGTGAGCCGGCGCGGCCGGTCGATGGAGAAGTCGAAGGGCACCAGCAGCGTGCTGCCGGTGACGGCGAGCCGCTCGTGGTCGAAGACCTCGTAGTGGCAGGTGAAGGCGGCCGCGCGGACGCCCGACACCCAGATCTGCACGTCCAGCGGCCGGGCGGAGTAGACGACCGGCCGCTTGTAGGCGATCTCGTGCGCCGCGACGACGGTGCCGCGGCGCAGTCCGGTGCGCTCCTCCAGCGACGCCCGCTCGAAGAACAGCGCGACCCGCGCCATCTCGAAGTACTGCAGGTAGACGACGTTGTTGACGTGGCCGTAGGCGTCCATGTCCGACCAGCGCATGGGGACCTGCACCGTGAACCGCACGGTCCGACACCCTGCCGCACGCCTGCCGCGCCCGTCGACCGCGGCTGCCCGCGCCGTGTGCACGTGCCGCGCCCTGGACCGCCGTCCACCCACGCCGGGTGCACACCGCACCCGAGACGCCGACGGCCGGCCGGAGCAGGTGCTCCGGCGGGCC
>NZ_JBJGZB010000024.1:0-59516 GCF_054050295.1 Geodermatophilus sp. SYSU D01045 | reverse complement strand
GGTGGGGGTGGGGGGGGGGGTGGGTCGGGGGGGCGCGCTCCCAAAAACCCCCCCCCACCCCCCCCCGCCCCCCCCGCGGGCGGGGGCGCGCCCCGCTGCCGTTGCTCGGGCGGTCAGCGCACGCGGGTGGTGCGGTCGACCAGGTCGATCGCGGTGCACAGGCCCAGCGCCATCGCCCGGCCGCTGGTGGAGCCGGTGGCCAGCAGGCCCTCGATGGCCGGGCCGAGCGGGCGCTCGCCGACCAGGCCCTGCAGCACCGCGGCGTACTCGCCGCTGACCCGGCCGGCCGCGGCGTGCCGGAGCAGCGCCCGGGACAGCTCGGTGGTGCGGCCGGCGGCCAGCGAGTAGACGCCGGCGGCGAACCGCTCGGCGGCCGGGTGCCGCAGCAGCACCAGGCCGGCCATCGTGCCGGCCATGACGTCGTCACCGGCCGGGGTGAGCCCCGGGCCCAGGCCGATCAGCCGGGCGGCGGTGCGCAGCGCGGCGTCGAGGTCGGCCCGGCGCACCGCGCCCCGCAGCGCGGCCAGCGGGCCGCCGGGGCCGGCGGGCAGGCCCGGCAGCGTGAACGCGCTGTGCGGGACGCCCTCGCCGTAGAGGGTGGTGCGCAGCTGGCGCACGCCCTCGGGCAGCAGCGCCGGGCGCGGGCTGGGCAGCCGCGGCCGCGGGTCCCACCAGGCCGCGGCGCGCACGACCAGGTCGCCGACGACGATCCGGCCGCCGCCGACCTCGGCGGGCGCACCGCTGGGCAGCGCGACGAGGGGACGGCCGTTGCTGGGCCGGAAGAGGACGCAGCCCAGGGGCAGCCGGGCGGCGTCACTGGTGAGGACGCCGACGACGTCGCTGCCGCGCTCGGTGGGCACCTGGAGGTACACCGCGGCGGGCATGCTCATCAGCACCCGGGCCGGGCGCACGGGACCGCGCAGCAGGTCGGCCACGCCCGTGCTGGCCGAGGCCGGGACGGCCGAGGCGGCGCGTGCCGGCGACGCGGTCCGCAGCGTCTCCTGCACCGACGAGCGGGGCAGGGGGATCGTCGGGACCCCGGCCCGGGCGGCGCGCCCCGGCACGCCGTTCGGAGAACCGGTGGTCGTGTGGTCGATGGTGCGCATCTGGGCAGCCCTTCCCCGTCGGACAGCGGAGCGACCTTCCCCTCGGCCCCTCCACCCCTCGGACCGGCCGCCGGAGGGTGAGACGCACCACCTCAGGGGAGCGCCTACCATCCAGCGGACGGACCGACTGGCTCGAAGCTAAGCGGCGCGTCGCACGTCCTCTTATGGCGAATGTGGCCAAGAATGGGGGTGCCCGTCCAGGCACACCTGCCAGATTCCCGCAACTCAGGATGGACGACGGGTGAGGAGGAGGGCGAGTCGTGACTCACAGTGAGACGCCGATGACCTCGGCGATGTACCCGACCGCGCCGCTGCAGCTGCCGCACGGGTGGCAGAGCTCCTTCCCCTCCCGCGCCGTGCCGCCCCGCGACGAGCGCGCCGGGTGGCGCGACCGCGTCGGCCTGCGGCTGGACGAGGCGCTGCGCCTGCCCCGCCTGGTGGGGGCCGAGGTGGTCGCCGGCCGCGCCGGGACCGGCCGCGTCGTCCGGCACATGGTCGTCGACGACCCGGCCGCCCCGCTGGCCACCGCCGGCCCCGACGTCCTCGTCGTCCTCGGCGCCCGGCTGCCCCCGGCCGACGCCGCCGCGGCCCGCGCCCTGGTGGACCGGCTGCTGCAGGTCGGCGCCGCCGCGCTGGCCTTCCGCCGCACGGAGGGACCGCCCCCGGTGCCGGCCGAGGTGCTCGCCGAGGCCGAGCGCCACGGCTTCCCGGTGGTGGCGCTGCCGGCCGCCGTCCGCATGGACGAGGCGGTCTCCGAGGTGCTCGGCGCGGTCGTCCGCCGGCAGGGGGAGGCGCTGGCCGTCTCCGCCCGCATGCACGACCAGTTCATCGACGTCGCCCTGAGCGGCGGCGGCCTGGCCGAGGTCACCGAGCAGCTGGCCACCTACCTCGAGGGCGCCGCCGTCCTCGGGCTCGGCCCCGACCGGGAGATCGTCACCAGCGCCGGCCCGCCCGCCGACGTCGCCGAGATCAGCGACTGGCTGTGGCTGCTCGACGCCGAGGCCGAGGACGAGCTGGCCATGATGGCGCCGGCCCACCGGCTGTCCGGGGTGCGCGCCGACCAGACCGTCGTCACGCCCGCCGACGTCCTCGCCGACGCCGACCTGTCCCCGGCCGACGGCATCCTGCTCGTCCCCGGCCACCACGAGCTGCCCGGCGGGGTGGGGGAGTACGCGGTCGCGCCGATCATGGCCGGCGACCAGCGGCACGGCTGGCTGGTCGCGGTGCACCGCAGCGGCCAGATGGTGGTCGGTGCCGGCGGCGTGCTGGAGCGGGCCGCCGTCGTCTCGGCGCTGTCGGTGATCCGCCAGCAGGCGGTGCACTCGGTGGAGCTGCGCTTCCAGGGCGACCTGGTCCGCCGGCTGGTCGGCGGCTCACTGCGGCACACCGAGCGGGCGCTGGCCCAGACCCGCTCGTTCGGCTGGCGGCTCGACGGCCCCGTCGTCGTCCTGGTCACCGCCACCGAGACCGCCGCCGACCCGGCGGCCGACCCCACCCGCGCCCTCGACGTCCTGGACCGGCTGGCCGACGGCTGGCGGGCGGCGCTGGAGACGGAGGTCAGCGGCGCCGCCGTCGCGGGGTTGTCCACCGAGATCGTCACCGTGCTGCCGCTGGACGGCCGGACGCCGGAGGAGATCACCTCGCTGGTGACCGCGGTGACCTCGCGGGTCAATGCGCGGGTGCGCCGGGTGGGCCGGGTGCTCGGCACCGGCATCGGGCGCCCCGCCGGGTCGATCTCGGCGCTGGGCGAGGCGCACCAGCAGGCGCAGCGGGCTCTCGGGGTCGGGCAGGAGATCCACGGGACAGCCGCGGTCACCCACTTCGACCAGCTCGGGGTGTTCCGGCTGCTGTCGCTCATCCCGGACAGCACGGAGCTGCGCTCCTACGTGGACGAGGTGCTCGGCTCGCTGGCCGACGCCGCCGACCCGGACTCGGCCGACCTGCGCGAGACGCTGCGGGTGCTCCTGGAGACCAACCTCAACGTCGCCGAGTCCGCCCGCCGGCTGCACTTCCACTACAACACGATGCGCTACCGGATCGGCAAGCTCGAGCGGCTGCTCGGGCCCTTCACCACCGATCCCACGCTGCGGCTGAACCTGCTGCTGGCGCTGCACGCCGCGCGCATGCGCGGGCTGGACCAGCCGCACCGCCCGCCGGTCGACTCCGGGCTGCTGCCCCCCGACGACGGCTACGACGCGCTGATCTGAGGGCGGGTCAGCTCCAGGCTGGCCTCCCACAGCTCGCGGGCGCGGCCGGGGTCGCGGCTGTCCGGGGACGACGGCGCCTCGACGCCGCGCTCCAGGTAGCGCCCGCTGGTGCCGTGCGGCCCGGTGACCGCGGCGGCGAGCCGGGCGGCGGCCTCGTCGACGCCCGACGCGAACGGCAGCCGGGCCAGCAGGGGCGCCAGGCCGGTGTAGAGCGCGCGCGCCGGGGCGGGGTACCGGTGGTGCAGCCCGGTGCCGGGGACCAGCCCGGGGTCGAACACGGCGACGTCGACCTCCGGGTGCCGGCGGGCGAGCTCGGCGCCGAAGAGGACGTTGGCGAGCTTGGACGTCGCGTAGGCGCGCTGCCCGGACTCCCGGCGCGGGCGGGCCAGCTCGCGCGGGTCGGCCCAGCGCGGCGCCGGGAAGGGGCCGGACTTCCGCCAGGTGCCCCAGTGGGTGCCGCTGCTGACCACGACCACGCGCGCGCCCGGCGCCAGGTGCGGCAGGAGCTCGACGGTGAGCAGGAAGTGCGCGAGGTGGTTGACCGCGAAGGTCAGCTCGTACCCGTCGGCGCCGGCGCGGTCGGCCACCGGCAGCTGGACGCCGGCGTTGAGCACCAGCGCGTCCAGCGGCTCCCCGGCGGCGACCCGGGCCGCGGCCGCCCGGACGGCGTCGAGGGAGGCCAGGTCCAGGTCGACCACCTCGGCCGGCGGCCCCATCCGGGCGGCCACCGCGGCGCCGCGGGCGGCGTCGCGGGCGCCGAGCAGCAGGCGCCACTCCCCGGTGGCGGCGAGGTGCCCGGCGGCGGCCCGCCCGAGCCCCGACGTCGCCCCGGTGACCAGTGCCGTGCGGGTGTCGCCCATCGTCCCTCCCGGGGCTCGCGGGACGTCGTCCCGATGTGAGACTCTGTGCCAGAACGGGATGCCGTGTCAACAGGAGGTGGCGGTGACCGAGACGGCCGCGCAGCGACGGCGCCGGCGGCTGCGTGCCGAGATGACCCGCCGCGCGGTGGCGCTGTTCGCCACGCAGGGCTACGCCGCCACGAGCACCGGGCAGGTGGCGGCGGCGGCCGACGTCTCGCGCAGCACGCTGTTCCGGCTGTTCGCCGACAAGGAGGACCTGCTCTTCGGCCTCGAGGACGACCTGCTGGCCGCCGCCGCGACGGCGGTGGCCGACGCCCCGTCCGGCCTGTCCCCGTGGGCGGCGCTGCGCGCGGCCGCCGTCGCGATCGCCGGGCAGGTGGCCCCGCTGCGCGACCTGCTGCTCGCCCGCGAGCAGGTGGTGGCCGGGGTGCCGGCGCTGCGGTCGCGGGCGGCGGCCAAGCTGCGCCGCTGGGAGGCCGCCCTCGCCGACGGGCTGGCCGCCCGCGGGGTCCCGCCCGGGGACGCGCTGCTGCTGGCCAAGCTCGTCGTCGCCTGCTTCGAGGTCGCCCAGGCCGGCTGGCTGGCCGGCGAGGCCGGGGACCTGCCGGACCTGCTCACCGCGGCCCTCGACCGGCTGCCCGGCCTGCTGGAGGCGTGACGGGCGCGCGGCGGCCGCCGCGGGGACGATCGCGGGTGTGACCGCACCGGTGGACGAGCTCGTCGCCCGCATGCAGGACCTGCTCGACGCCCTCGTCGCCGCCGGCGACCCCGCCCGCCACTTCCTCGGCACCTACCTGCGCACCACCGAGGCGGTGAACGCGGCGATCGACGCCGGCCGGTTCGAGGACCCGGACTGGGTGACCGCGTGGGACGTCGACTTCGCCGGGCTCTACCTCGACGCCCTCGAGGCGCACCGCCGGGACCCGGCCACTCCGCCGGCGCCATGGCGGGCCGCGTTCGGCACCGACCCGGCCGCCCGGCCGGAGGCGCACGTGCTGCTCGGCATGAACGCGCACATCAACTTCGACCTGCCGCAGTCGCTGGTGCGGGTCATCGGCCCGGCCGACTTCGCCGACCCGCCGCTGCTGGACTCCCGCGGTCGCGACCACGAGCGCATCGACGAGGTGCTCGCCGGCCGGGTGGCCGCCGAGGACCTCGCCCTGCAGGCGTCGGGCAGCCGCCGCACGCCGGTGGACCGGGTCATGGCGGGGCTCAACCGGACGGCGGCCCGGGTGCTGCTGCGCGAGTCGCGGCGCCGGGTGTGGGCCAACACGACCGTCCTGCACCGGGCGCGCCTGGAGGGGCCCGGGGCGCTGGCCCGCCGGGTGGCCCAGCTCGAGGCCGCGGCCGCCGCGCGGGTCACCGACCTGCAGCGCGGCGGGCCGGTGCTGCTGCGGCTGGCCGTGCGCGGCTTCGGCGTCGTGCTGGCGGAGGACTGAGCCGCCCCGCCGCCCAGGAGCGCTCAGGCACGGGAGCGACACGCACGTCCGGCCGGGGGACGTGCGTGTCGCTCCCCGAGCCGGGATCAGTCGGAGAAGACCTCGATCGAGGCGCCCATCTCGACCAGTCGCTCGTAGAGGTGCTCGTAGCCGCGGGCGATGATGTCGACGTTGCGCAGCACCGACGTGCCGCGCGCGGCCAGCATCGCCAGCAGGATGCACACCGCGGGCCGCAGCGCCGGCGGGCAGACGACCTCGGCGCTGCGCCAGCGGGTCGGGCCGGTGACGAGCACCCGGTGCGGGTCCATGAGCCGGACGTCGGCGCCCAGGCGGGTCAGGTCCGACAGGTGGATCGCGCGGTTGTCGTAGACCCAGTCGTGGATGAGCGTCGAGCCGGTGGCCGAGGCGGCGATGACGGCGAAGAACGGCAGGTTGTCGATGTTCAGCCCCGGGAACGGCATCGGGTGGATCTTGTCGATCGGGGCCTTGAGCTGCGACGGGCGGATGGTGACGTCGGCGAGGCGGGTGTGGCCGTTGGCGGCCAGGTACTCCGGCGACAGCTCGTACCGCAGGCCCATCTCGGCCAGCACCGCCAGCTCGATCTCGAGGAACTCGATCGGCGCGCGGCGGACGGTGAGCTCGGACCCGGTGACGATGCCGGCGGTCAGCAGGCTCATCGCCTCGACCGGGTCCTCGCTGATCGTGTAGTCGACGTCGGCGTCGAGCACCGCCCGCCCGGTCACGGTGAGCGTCGTCGTCCCGAGGCCCTCCACGCCGACGCCGAGCAGCTGCAGGTACAGGCACAGGTCCTGGACCATGTAGTTCGAGCTGGCGTTGCGGATGACCGTGGTGCCCTCGGTGCGGGCGGCGGCCAACAGCGCGTTCTCGGTGACGGTGTCCCCGCGCTCGGTCAGCACGATGGTGCGCCGCCCGGTGGCCCGCGGGTCGACGGTGGCGTGGTACTCGCCGGCGTGCGCCTCGACCTCCAGGCCGAAGGGGCGCAGCGCGATCATGTGCGGCTCGACGGTGCGGGTGCCGAGGTCGCAGCCGCCGGCGTAGGGCAGTCGGAAGGAGCGGGCCCGGTGCAGCAGCGGGCCGAGGAACATGATGATGCTGCGGGTCCGGCGGGCGGCGTCGGCGTCGATGCCGGCCAGGTCGAGCTCGTCGGGGACGACGAGGGTGAGGTCGCGGCCGGCGCCGTCCCAGGTGGCCGAGACGCCGATCGAGCGGAGCACGTCGAGGATCCGGTCCACCTCGACGATGCGGGCCACGTTGCGCAGCGTCGTCCGGCCGCGGTTGAGCAGCGCGGCGCACAGCAGCGCGACGGCGGCGTTCTTCGACGACTTCACCGTCACGCTGCCGCGCAGCGGCGTGCCGCCGGTGACCCGCAGGTGGGTCGGGCCGGCCGGGCCGACGCTGATCAGCTCGCTCTCGAGCGCCTCGGACAGCCGGCCGAGCAGGTCGAGGGTGAGGTTCTGCCCGCCCTGCTCGATCCGGGCGATCGCGCTCTGGCTGGTGCCCAGGCGCTCGGCCAGCTGCTGCTGGGTCAGCCCGCGGTGCCGCCGCGCGTCGCGGACCAGCAGGCCGATGCGCTGGGTGGCGCTCGTCGCGGGGGAGGGGGAGAGAGGGGTGGTCGTGGTCTCGGCCGGGAGCTCGGTCGCCGTCACGGTCGACGACGGTATCTCGCACGTGAGATACGGGGCGCGCGGCACGCCGGTGGATCGATAAGGACCGGTCCGGTCAGACTGCACCCATGGACGTCGTGGTCACCGGAGGTACGGGGAGGCTGGGCCGGGTCCTGGTCCCGTCGCTGCAGGCGGCGGGGCACCAGGTGCGGCAGGTGTCGAGGCGGGGGACCGGCCCGGGAGGGGTCCGCGCCGACCTGGCCACCGGCCGGGACCTCGCGACGGCGGTGCGCGGCGCCGAGGTGGTCGTGCACGCCGCCACCGACCCGCGGGGCAACCCGTGGCAGGTCGACGTCGCCGGCACCCGGCGGCTGGTGCAGGCGCTGGACCGCGACCGGCTGCAGCACCTGGTGCACGTCTCGATCGTCGGCGTCGACCGGGTGCCGTGGAACTACTACCGGGCCAAGTTCGCCGCCGAGCAGGTGGCCCTGGCCTCCGGCCTCCCGGTGACCATCGTGCGGATCACCCAGTGGCACGACTTCGTCGACGACATGCTCGGCACCGCCCGCCGCGGGCCGGTGCTGATCGTGCCGATGGGCTGGAGCGCGGCGCCGGTCGACGTCGGGGAGGCGGCCGGGTTCCTCACCGGGGTCGTCGCCGGGCCCCCGTCCGGCGGGGAGGTCGTCGAGTTCGCCGGGCCCGAGGACCTCTCGGCCGCCGACCTCGCCCGAACGTGGGTGGCGGCCCGCGACCCCTCGGTGCGGGTGGTGTCCACCCCGCTGCCGGGCCGGCTGTCGGCCGCCTTCCGGGAGGGCGGCGTGCTCCCCGGGCCGCAGGCGGCGCGCGGGCGACGGACCTACGCCGAGCACCTCCGCGGCTGAACGCGCCGTCCCTGCCGATCTGCGCAGGGACAGCGCCAGGTCCGGAAACCGCCGGTGCGCGGGCGGGCGCGGCCCCTACGGTCGGCTGGTGCCCCCCCGTCCGGTGTCCCTGCCCGTCCTCGCCGCCGTCTCCGTCACCGTCCTCGCCTGGGCCTCGGCCTTCATCGGCATCCGCGCCGTCGGCGCCGACCTGTCCCCGGGCGCGCTGGCACTGGGGCGGCTCCTGGTCGGGACGGCGGTGCTCGCGCTGCTGTCGCTCGGCCGCGGCTGGGTCGCCCCCACCCGCCGCGAGTGGGGGCTGCTGGCGGTCTGCGGGGTGGGCTGGTTCGCCGTCTACAACGTCGCCCTCAACGCCGCCGAGCGGCACCTGGACGCCGGGACGACGGCGATGCTGGTCAACATCGGCCCGATCCTGATCGCGGTCCTCGCCGGGGTGTGGCTGCACGAGGGCTTCCCGCGCCGGCTGGTCGCCGGGCTCGCCGTCGCCTTCGCCGGCGTGCTGCTCATCGGGGTGGCCGGGCGGGGGAGCGGCGGCGACCTGCTCGGCGTGCTGCTGTGCCTGGTCGCGGCGGTGACCTACGCCGTCGGCGTGGTGGCGCAGAAGCCGGTGCTGCGCCGGCTGCCGCCGCTGCAGGTGACCGCGACCGCCTGCGCGATCGGGGCCGTGTGCTGCCTGCCCTGGACCGGGGCGCTCGTGTCCGACCTGGCCGCCGCGCCGGCGTCGTCGGTGCTCGGGATGGTCTACCTGGGCGCGGTGCCGACGGCGCTGGCCTTCAGCACCTGGGCCTACGCGCTGGCCCGCACCGAGGCCGGCCGGCTCGGCGTCACGACGTACCTGGTGCCGCCGCTGGTCGTCGTCCTCGGGTGGGCGCTGCTGGACGAGGTGCCCCCGGCGCTCGCCGTCGCCGGGGGTGCGGTGTGCCTGGCCGGGGTGGCGCTGTCCCGCCGCCGCGGCCGGGTGCGGCAGCCGGAACCGGTGCTGGAGGCGGCCGCTCAGAGGTAGGCGCGGGGGTCCACCGCGGGCGGCAGTTCGCCGGGCACGATCCGCCGGCCGGTGACCGCCGTGGGGATCAGCCGCACCCAGTGCCCGTGCTCACCGGGCGCCCACGGCCGGAGGCCCGTGGCCCGCGTGCGCGCGACCAGGTCGGCCCGGTGCCCGGGGCCCACCTCCTCGGCGACGCCGCGCACGAGCACGCTCCAGCCGCTGCGGGTGCGCCGGTCGATCTCGTCGACCTCGAAGCTCACGTTGGCGTGTTCCGCGGCGGCCAGCTTCGTGCCGGGGGCGGTGCGGATGACGATCGTGGTGCCGTCCATCGCGTAGTTGACCGGGAAGATCAGCGGGTGGTGCTCGGCGTTCACCCCGAGCCGGCCGATCTCCTGCGTGGCCAGCAGCCGGTGGCACTCCTCGACGGGGATCTCCTGCAGCGTGGGAGCGGTCTCCTCGGCGGTCATGGCCCCATCGTGGCCGTGCCCCGGGACGCACGCGAGCGGGTCAGCGCTCCCGGCGCCGGCGCGGGCCGGCCCACGGGTCGTCGGGGTCCAGGTCGTCGTCGAGGTCGGCGGGGGAGTCGGTGGCGGCGGCCGTGTCCGGGGTCGCGCGGGTGGTGTCGGCGCGGCGGGCGGCGGCCTCGAGCGCGTCGTCCCGCTCGGCCGCGCGCCGCGCCCGCTCCAGCCGCTCCCGCTCGCGCTCCCGTGCCCGCAGCTGCCGCCGGGTCGGGCGGCTGGTGTCGGGCTCGGCGCGGGTCCGGCTGAGCCACCACAGTCCCGCGCCGGCCAGGGCCAGCCCGATCGGCAGCGGGTACGCGGCGGCCCGCTCGGTGCCGCCCTCGCCGAGCAGCTCGACCACCCCGGCGCCGTAGAAGACCGTCAGCGCGGTGGCGAACAGGCCGAGCAGCACGACGGTGGTGCCCAGCGCCTCCGACCACGGCCGCACCGCGTAGGCCAGCGCGATGAGCCCGAGCCCGCCGCCGACCAGGTACAGCACCGTGCCGGCGGTGTGCAGGCTCGGCGAGGTCAGCCGGGGGAAGACACCGACCAGCAGCACCCCGAGCGCGGCCGCGCCGAGCAGCGCCACCGCCGGGCGCGCCGCCCGACCGCGCAGCACCGGCAGCACCGCCACCGCCCCGGCGCCGATGAGCCCGGCCTGCACCACGAACGAGGCGTTCATCAGCGCGTGCGCCGGCTGGGTCGGGTCACCGAGGGCGCTGATGGGATCGGCCGAGCGCGAGTACGGCAGCACCGACTGCACCTGCACGATCGTCTCGACGACGAAGAACTGGAGGGTCAGCAGCCAGGCGACCGCGCCCCAGGTGATCCGCTTGCCGGGCATGCACCCCATGGTCCCAGCCGGTGCGGGGAGGTCAGCCGAGGTGGGCGAGGACGGCGGCGTGCTGCGCGGGGGTCAGGTAGGAGGGGTTGCTGCCGGCCGGCATGCGCAGCACCTCGGCGTCGCGGGCGGCAGGGTCGGCCAGCAGGTCGGCGCGCGGCACCGGGGCCGCGAGCAGGGTGAGCCGGACGACGACGAGCGGCCCGCCCGCGTCCTCGCCGATCTCCCCGGCGAGCTCCCCGGTCGCGTGCACCCCCGGGCGGTCGGGGCCGCTGAGCCAGAGCAGGCACGCGTCGCCGGGGCGCATGAGCCCGAGCCGGTAGGAGCGGCGCAGGCAGCGGGAGAACGTCGCCGGCTCCCCGGGGCGCCAGCCGGGGACGACGGCGCCGGGGGGCAGGGCGGTCTTCACCACCCAGCAGGCGACGTCATCGGGCCGGAGGCGGGGCACGGGACCATCCCAGCACCCGGGCACGATGGGCGCGTGCCGTCCCCGCCCGCCACCGCACCGGGCGGGGAGGAGCCGCTGCCGCGGGGGCACCGGGCCGGCGACCCGGCGCTGCGCCGCGCGTCGGGAGCGGTGTTCCTGGCCGGCGTCGCGGTGTTCGCCGTCCTGTACGCCCCGCAGGCGCTGCTGCCCGAGCTCACCCGCGCGTTCGCCGTCTCGCCGGCCGCGGCCACGCTGTCGGTCTCGGTGGCGACGGCGGGGCTGGCGCTGGGGCTGCTCGTGCTCGGCCCGCTGTCGGACCGGATCGGCCGCCGGCCGGTGCTGCTCGTGGCGCTGGCCGCCGCGAGTGGCCTGGCGGTGCTGACGGCGGTGGCGCCGGCGTGGGAGGTGCTGCTCGTCCTGCGCGGCCTGCAGGGGTTCGCGCTGGCCGGGCTGCCCGCCGTCGGCGTCGCCTACCTGCGCGAGGAGCTGGACGCCTCGGTGAGCTCCCGGGCGATCGGGCTGTTCGTCGGCGGCACGGCGATCGGCGGGCTCAGCGGCCGGGTGGTCGCCGGGGCCCTGGCCGACCTCGGCGGCTGGCGGGCGGCGGTCGGCGGCATCGCCGGGCTCGCGGTGGCGTGCACGGTCGCCGTCCGGGTGCTGCTGCCGGCCTCGCGCCGGTTCGTCGCGGTGCCGCGGGAGACGCCGGTGCTGCACCAGCTCGCCCGCGGCCTCGGCGACCCGGTGCTGCTGGGTCTCTACGGGCTGGCGGCGCTGCTGATGGGCGGGTTCGTCGCGGTCTACAACGCGGGCACGTTCCGGCTGGAGGCACAGCCGTACGGGCTGTCGCCCGCGCTGGCCGGCCTGGTGTTCCTGACCTACCTGCTGGGGTCGGTGGCCTCGCCGGTCGCCGGCGGCCTGGCCGAGCGGGCCGGGCGGCGGGTGGTGGTCCCGGTGGCGCTCGCGGTGACCGTGGCGGGCCTCGCGCTGACCCTCGCCGCGCCGCTGGCGCTGTTCGTCGCGGGGCTGGCTGTCCTGACGGTCGGCTTCTTCGCCGCGCACGGCGTGGCCAGCGGCTGGGTGGCCGCGCGGGCGGCGCTGGGGGAGCGGCCGGTCGGGCAGGCCGCGTCGCTGTACTCGTTCTGGTACTACGTCGGCTCGTCCGTGGGCGGCACGCTGGCCGGCCGGGCCTGGGCGACGGCGGGGTGGCCGGGCGCGGTGGCGGTCGCGGGCACCGGCATCGGCGGTGCGCTGGTGCTGGCCCTGCTGCTGGGGCGCAGCACCGCGCTGGGCCGGGGCTGAGGGGCGGGCGCCGGTCGGCGCCCGCCCCGAACAGGGGACGTGCTGTCCGGCCCTCCTGCTGTCCGGCCCTCCTGCTGTCCGGCCCTCCTGCTGTCCGGCCCTCGGGCAGGGGCCCGCCCCGAGCGGAGCGAGGGGTGGGGGCAGGAGTGTCCTGCGTCAATCGGTGGCGGAGTGGAACTCCGCGCCGGCCGGGTCGGCGTCGTCGGAGCCGACAGCCTGCCGCTCCTGCTCGGTGCGGAACTGCAGCGCGTCGTCGTTGGGCCGGGGGTCGGCCTTGCCGTGCTCCTGGCGGTCGCGGGGTGCCGACTCCTCGGTGTCCATCACGTCGTCGAGGGTCGGGCGGTCGGGCTCGGTCATCGCGGTACCTCCGCTGCGTCGTCGATCGGTCCCGGAGGCCATAGCCGTCGCAGAGGGCGGGAAACCCCTAGCGCTGCTCCAGCGAGCCCGCCGGCAGCCACGCCTCGACGAGCACCGGACCGTGCGGCCCGGGGACGGCGTAGGCGACCCGGCCCTGCCAGCCGCCGGCGGACTGGCGCCACTCCACGAGCAGGCCGGGGACGGTCCCGTCGGCGCCGGGCGGGGTGCGCACCCAGCAGTGCCGGCCCGCTGCCGGCTCCCGGGTGGGCGGGGGCTCGGGAGGCGGGGCCGCCGCGACGCCGGAGTCCGCGGCCCGTTCACCGAGCGACGGCCGCGACCTGCCCCGCTGCATCCCGCCTGCCACCCCGGCAGTCTGCCACGGTGATCGAACACCCGTTCGGACGGCCGGCTCCGGCGTCATGTCGCCGTGTCGGCGTGTCGACTCGGGGACACGCCGACATGTCGGTGATCCCGGTCACAGTGTGTGCGGGTGGTCACCTACTCGTTACGAACCGTTGTTGGAGTGTGCACGGCGGCTGCTTAGCGTCGCTCACGTCCTGGCACCTGTCCGAAGGGTCCTCAGTGCTCTCATCAACCGGCTCCCGGCGCCTGCTCGCGCGCCGGGCGGCACTCGGCGCCGCTGCCGTGGCCGTCGCCGTCACGGGTCTCCCGACCGCCGCGTCGGCCGCGCCCACCACGCCGTTCATCTCCGAGATCCACTACGACAACGCCGGTGACGACACCGGCGAGTTCGTCGAGGTGCAGATCCCCGCCGGCGCCACGTCCGCAGGGCTGGCCGTCGTCCTCTACAACGGCAACGACGGCAAGGTCTACGACACCGACGCCCTGCCTGCGGTGACCGCTCCCGCCGGTGCGCCGGCCGTGGCCGTGATCGACTACCCGAAGGACGGCCTCCAGAACGGCGCCCCCGACGGCATCGCGCTCGTCCGGGGGGACGAACTCGTCGAGTTCATCTCCTACGAGGGTGTCCTCACGGCTGCCGACGGACCTGCGGCCGGGGTGACCAGCACCAACATCGGTGTCAGTGAGTCCAGCTCGACCCTCGTCGGGCAGTCGCTGTCGCGCACCTTCGACGCTTCTGGCGTCTCCGTGTGGGCTCGTCCGGCGACCGCGACCAAGGGTGCCGTGAACGGCAGTGGCAGCACGACGCCACCGCCCACGACGAGCGGCTCCTGCGAGACGACGCCCACGCACGAGATCGGCGCCGTCCAGGGCACCGGCGCCGCCACCCCGCTGGCCAACGCACAGGTCACCGTTCGTGGCGTCGTCGTGGGCGACGTCCCGGGCCTGTCGGGCTTCTACCTCCAGGACACCGACGGCGACGGGAACGCCGCCACCTCCGACGGCGTGTTCGTGTTCAGCTCCGTCGCGGTCGACCTCGGCGACACCGTCGCCGTGACCGGCCAGGTGCAGGAGTACAGCGGCCAGACGCAGATCAGTGCGCGCACGACCGCCGCGGTCTGCGCCGACGGCACCGCCGAGAACCTCCCGGCGGCCACGCCGCTGGAACTCCCCGCCGACGCCGCCGCCCGCGAGCGGCTCGAGGGCATGCTCGTCGCCCCGGCCGACGAGCTCACGGTCAGCGAGGTCTACGACCTCACCAGCTACGGCGAGCTGACCCTCTCCGAGGGCGGCCTGCTCGTGCAGCCCACCGAGCTCGCCCGCCCGGGCACCGACGAGGCCGAGGCCGTGGCGGAGTCCAACGCCCTCCGCAAGATCACCCTGGACGACGGCGTCAGCGCCCGCGTCTCGGTGACCACCCGCCCGTACCTGTCGCCCACCACCCCGGTGCGGGTCGGTGACGTCCTCGACTTCCAGGAGCCGCTCGTCCTCGGCGAGGGCTTCGGCACCTACCGCCTGCAGCCGGCCGACGGCAGCGCCGCCGGCGTCCTCACACCGCAGAACACCCGCCCGGCGGCGCCGCAGCCCGTCGGCGGCGACGTCCAGCTGGGCACCTTCAACGTGCTCAACTACTTCCTGACCTTCGACGAGGACAGGGGTGGCCGCGGCGCCACCAGCCAGGCCGAGCTCGAGGAGCAGGCGGCCAAGGAGGTCGCGGCCATCCGCGGTCTCGGCGCCGACGTCGTCACCCTGCTCGAGATGGAGGACACCGACTCCACCGGTCTGACCCCGGGCAACGCCGACACGGCGCTGACCGACCTGGTCCGCCGGCTGAACGAGGCCGAGGGCTCGCCGGTCTGGAGCTATGTGCCGATGCCGGAGGAGCTGTACGCCGTCGACCGCGACGTCATCCGCAACGCGATCATCTACCGCAACGACGTTGTCCAGACGGTCGGCGCCCCGGTCGGGCTGGTCGACGAGGCCGTGTGGTCCAACGCCCGCGAGCCGCAGGCGCAGACCTTCGTCAAGGACGGCGACGCGTTCACCGTCATCGCCAACCACTTCAAGTCCAAGAGCACCGGCGACGCGACCGGCGACAACGTCGACGACGGTGACGGCCAGGGCCAGTGGAACGGCGACCGCGTCCGCCAGGCGCAGTCGGTGGCGGCGTTCGCCGCCCAGCTGGCGGAGTCGACCGGCGACACCGACGTCGTCCTCCAGGGCGACCTCAACGCCTACTCGCAGGAGGACCCGATCGAGGCCCTGCGCGAGGCCGGGTTCACCGACCTCGGCGAGGAGTTCGACCCCGCTCGCTACAGCTACGTGTTCGACGAGCTCTCCGGCTCGCTCGACCACGCGCTGGCCAGCCGCTCCCTGGCGGACAAGGTCACCGACGTGGCGCACTGGAACATCAACTCGGTCGAGTCCTTCGCGTACCAGTACACCGGTGACCCGGCCCTGTACGCGCCGGACGCCTACCGCTCCAGCGACCACGACCCGCTGGTCATCGGGATCGACCTGCAGGAGCGCTGCAACGGCCTGCTCCCGACGATCAAGGGGGACGACGGTCCCGATGTCCTCCAGGGCACCAACGGCGTGGACGTGATCATGGGCCTCGGCGGCGACGACGTCATCACCGGCGGCAACGGCGACGACGTCGTCTGCGGCGGTGCCGGCGACGACCGGCTGTCCGGGGAGAACGGGAACGACCGGCTCTCGGGTGGCTTCGGCGACGACCGGCTCGACGGCGGCAACGGCGACGACACGCTCGTCGGCGGGCCGGGCACCGACGGGCTGAACCAGGACCGCGGCGCCGGGAGCACCGAGCAGGAGGGCGCCGAGTCCTGACGACCGGTCCCTGGACGCGCGTCCGGCGCGGCACCCCGAGCGGGTGCCGCGCCGGACGTGTCCCCGGGGCCGGATCAGACGCCCTCGCGGGCCTCCCCGCCGGCCTGCTCGCCGATCGCGTCCTCCTCGGGGTCGGTCGTCGCGAGCACGCCCGCGGCGAGGGTCCGCGCGACCTCCTGCAGCAGCGGGTGGCCCGCCAGGTCCTCGACGGGCACCGGTAGCGGCAGCGACCAGTTGGGCCGGTCGGTGGTGCCGGGCATGTTGGGCCGGCGCCGCACGGCGAGCGCGTCGTCGAGGGTGGCCGACAGCAGCAGCGACGGCGCCCGCCCGAGCAGCTCGTGCGCCCGCGTCACCGCCGTCTCCGGCCTGGCGTCCTCGCGCAGCCCGGGCAGCCGTTCCAGCAGCGACCGCCGGCCGCGCTCGAGCTCCTCGTCGCTGCCGGTGCCGTGCTCGCGCTGCTCCTCGACGTCGGCCCCGGTCCACAGCCCCGCCACCGTCGGCAGGTCGTGCGTGGTGACGGCGGCCATCGCCTCCTCGGGCCACTCGGCGGGGTCGTCGTCCTCGAACCACAGCAGTCGGTAGCTGAGGATGCCGTGCTCGGCCAGGGCCTCCCGGACGCCGTCCTCGACCGTGCCGAGGTCCTCGCCGACGACGACCGCCTGCGCCCGGTGGCTCTCCAGCGCGACGATGTCGAGCAGGTCCTCGGCGGGGTACCGGACGTAGGCGCCGTCGGCCGCGCTGCCGCCCGAGGGCACCCACCACAGCCGGAACAGGCCCATGACGTGGTCGATGCGCAGGCCGCCGGCGCCGGCCATCGTCGCGCGGATCGACTCGACGAACGGCTCGTAGTCCCACTCCTGCAGGCGCCACGGCTCCAGCGGCGGGGAGCCCCAGTCCTGGCCCTGCGCGTTGAACTCGTCCGGCGGCGCCCCCACGGTCGCGCCCTGCGCGAGCACCCCCTGCCAGGTCCAGGCGTCGGCGCCGCCGCCGGCCACGCCGATCGGCAGGTCCTGGATGACGGTCATGCCCTCGGTGGCGCGCTCGAGCTGCAGCGACAGGCACCACTGCAGCCAGGCGTGGAAGGCGACGTCGCGCTCGTGCCCGGCCACGAAGGAGCCGACCGCGCCGCTGCGCGGGTCGCGCAGCTCCTCGGGCCAGGTGTGCCAGTCGGGGCCGTGGACGTCGGCCAGCGCGCACCAGGTGGCCCAGTCCTGCAGCTTCTGTCCCTGGTGCCACCACCAGTCGGGGAAGGCGGGGTCGTCGCGGCCGGTGGCGTCGAACACCCGGCGCAGCACCTCGCGCTTGCGGGCCCAGATCGCGTCGCGGTCGATGAGGTCGCCCTCGGACAGGGCGCGGCCGGCGTCGCCGCCGAGGTCGACGCGGTCGGCGCCGGGCACCTCCTCGACGCGCAGGTACACGGGGTTGCGGAAGCGGCGGGTGGCCGGCAGGTAGGGACTGGCCTCCTGCTGGGGCGTCGGGGCGACGGCGTGCAGCGGGTTGATCAGCACGAAGCCCGCGCCCTGCCCGGCGGCCATCTCGCGGACGGCGCGCAGGTCGGCGAGGTCGCCGATGCCCCAGCTGCCGCGGCTGCGGGTGGCGTAGAGCTGCACCGCCCACCCCCACGCGCGGTCCTCGGGCAGCCAGCACCGGCCGGGGGACACCACCAGCCGGCGCCGCGGGCCGCCGGGCTCCTGGAGCCAGTGGTAGCCCAGCGGGAAGTCGGCCGGCAGCTCGCCGTCGACGTGCCGGGTCGACCCGTCCTCGAGGGTGACCTCGGCCTCGTCGACCTCCAGGACGTCGCCGGGACGGGCGACGATGGGCGCCCGGTGCTCGAGGTCCTCCGGGGGTTCGCCGATCACCTCCCGCAGGCGGTCGATGGTGGCCTGGGCGACCTCGTGCTCCTCGTCGAGGGCGTCGAGCCAGGTGGCGTCGATGCCCCAGCGGTCGGTGCTGCTGGTGCGTGTCACCCCCCGATCCTCACGGCGGGCCGGGCGGATCGCAGCGCAGGACGCGGCGTGGTGCCGCTCTCCTCCCGTCCGCCCGTCCGCGGTTCCGGCACGGGGCGGTCCCGTGGCCGCCGACCAGGTCCTGGGGTAGGCACGACCGGTGACCGTGATCGGCTTCCACAACTCGCACGAGCAGGTCCACCCGGCCGAGCTCCTGGCCGCCGTCCAGCACGCCGAGGAGGTCGGGTTCACCGCCGCGATGTGCTCCGACCACCTGACGCCGTGGAACCCGCGGCAGGGCGAGTCGGGCTTCGCGTGGTCCTGGCTCGGCGCGGCGCTGGCCACCACCGGGCTGCCCTTCGGCGTGGTCAACGCCCCGGGGCAGCGTTACCACCCGGTGGTCGTGGCGCAGGCGATCGCGACCCTCGGTGCGATGTTCCCCGGCCGGTTCTGGGCCGCGCTGGGGTCGGGCGAGGCGATGAACGAGCACGTCACCGGGCACGTGTGGCCGAACAAGGACATCCGCGACGCGCGGCTGCGCGAGTGCGTCGACGTCATCCGCGCGCTGCTGGCCGGCGAGGAGGTCAGCCACGACGGGCTGGTCGTCGTCGACCGCGCGCAGATCTGGACCCTGCCCGAGCAGCAGCCCGCGCTCATCGCCCCCGCCGTCACCGCCCGCACCGCCGCGCGGCACGCCGAGTGGGCCGACGGGCTGGTCACCATCAACCAGCCGCACGACGTGCTGCGCGACGTCGTCTCCTCCTACCGGGACGCCGGGGGGCAGGGGACGCTGACCATCCAGGTGCACGTCTCCTGGGACCCCGACGAGGACCGCGCGCTGGCGATCGCGCACGACCAGTGGCGCAGCAACGTGTTCGCCCCGCCACTGTGCTGGGACCTCGACACGACGACGGCCTTCGACCAGGCCAGCGCGCACGTGCGCCCCGAGGACGTGACGACGGCGGTGCGGGTGTCCTCGGACCTGGGGCAGCACGCCGCGTGGATCGCCGAGTACGTGGACCTCGGCTTCGACCAGGTCCACCTGCACCACGTGGGCAAGGAGCAGAAGCCGTTCCTCGACGCCTTCGGTGAGCACGTGCTGCCGCGGCTCGACGTCACCCGGCCGGCGCCGGCCGTCGCGGTCCACCCGCTGCGGCCGCACCAGGAGCCCCAGCCCGCCGTCCTGAAGTAGGCGCCCGCCGGTCGATCACCGGCTGCGTGCACGATGCCCCGGCGTGTCCGCGCGTGTCCCGTGCACGCAGCCGATGATCAGCCCGGATGCCGAAGCGGCCCCGCGCCGTCCGGTTGCCGCGCGGGGCCGTGATCGACAGGCTCGCCGGGTGCGGATCACGGACACGGCGGACCTCTGGTGGAAGACGGCGGTCGTGTACTGCCTCGACGTCGAGACGTTCATGGACTGGAACGGCGACGGGTGCGGCGACCTCGCGGGCCTGGCCCAGCGGATCGACCACCTCGCCGACCTCGGCGTCACCTGCCTGTGGCTGATGCCCTTCTACCCGACCGCCGAGCGCGACGACGGCTACGACATCACCGACTTCTACGGCGTCGACCCGCGGCTGGGCACGCACGGCGACCTGGTCGAGGTCGTCCGCACGGCCACCGACCGCGGCATCCGGGTGATCGCCGACCTCGTCGTCAACCACACCTCGATCCAGCACCCCTGGTTCCAGCAGGGCCGGCAGGGCCGCGACGCGCCCTTCCACGACTACTACGTGTGGCGCGACGACGAGCCGCCGGACACCTCCGACCAGGTCGTCTTCCCTGACCAGGAGGACTCGGTCTGGACGCGCAACGAGCCGACGGGGGAGTGGTACCTGCACCGCTTCTACAAGGAGCAGCCCGACCTCGACGTCACCAACCCGCGGGTGCGCGACGAGGTCGCCAAGGTCATGGGCTTCTGGCTGCAGCTGGGGCTGTCGGGCTTCCGCGTGGACGCCGTCCCGTTCTTCCTCGAGACCCAGGACGGCGCCGACGCCGAGCACTTCCCCGACCCGCACGAGTACCTGCGCGCGCTGCGCTCGCTGGTCGGCCGGCGCACCGGCAGCGGCGTGCTGCTCGGCGAGGTGAACCTGCCGCACGCGCAGCAGAAGGACTTCTTCGGCGGCGACGACGGCGACGAGCTGACCATGCTGTTCGACTTCGTCGGCATGCAGGCGATGTACCTGTCGCTGGCCCGCGCCGACGCCGGCCCGCTGGTGCAGGCGCTCACCGGCCGGCCCGAGGTGGACCCCGACAGCCAGTGGGCCACCTTCGTGCGCAACCACGACGAGCTCACCCTCGACAAGCTCTCCGAGGACGAGCGCGAGGAGGTGTTCGCCGCCTTCGGCCCCGAGGAGCGGATGCAGGTCTACGGCCGCGGCCTGCGCCGCCGGCTGCCACCCATGCTCGACGGCGACCCGCGGCGGGTGCGCATGGTGTACAGCCTGCTGTTCTCGCTGCCCGGCACCCCGGTGCTCTTCTACGGCGAGGAGATCGGCATGGGCGAGGACCTCGACGCCGAGGGCCGGCTCGCCGTGCGGACGCCGATGCAGTGGACCGCCGGGCGCAACGGCGGGTTCTCCACCGCCGACCCCGACCGGCTGCCCGGGCCGGTGGTCACCGGCGGCTTCGCGCCCGAGTTCGTCAACGTGGCCGACCAGCGCCGCGACCCGGACTCGCTCCTGTCGTTCACGAAGCTGCTCATCCGGCGCTACCGCGAGTCGCCCGAGCTGGGCTGGGGCTCGTTCCGGGTGCTCGAGCAGCCGCACCGCGAGGTGCTCGCGCACGTCTGCGAGTGGGACGACGGCACGCTGGTCGCGGTCCACAACCTCGGTCCCGAGCCGCGGGTGGTGCCGCTCGTGCTCGACGGCTGCGACGCCTCGCACCGGCTGGAGGACCTGCTCGTCACCCAGACGACGCCCCTGGGCGACGACGGCGCGGTGGAGCTGGCGCTCGAGGGCTACGGGTACCGCTGGCTGCGGGTGGTCGCCGAGGACAGCCGCCGGCTGCTCTGACGTCGCGTAGCCTCGGGATGACACCGCGTGGTCGCGCGCCGTGTCATCCCATCCCGGGACCGGCGCGTCCCGCCGCGCGCGGTGGACCTGCGGGGGCCTGTCGGAGGGGCGTCCTAGCGTCCCCGCCGATGACCGAGCCCGCCGTCCCCGCGCACCCCGCCCCGCCGACCGCGCCCCAGACCGCCCCCGTGCAGTACCCGGCCGCCGAGCCGGGCCCGGGCGGGGCGGCCGCCGGTCAGGCGTCCCCCGGAACCGCCGCCCCTGCCCCCGGCGGCCCTCCGGGCGGGCCGGTGCGCGGCGGATCCCCGGGCGGGCCGGTCGCCGGGCCGCCGCCGGTGGTCCGCGCCCGCCAGGGGGACCCGCTGACCCGGATGGGCCCGTGGGCGCCGGCCGCCGGCGCGGTCCTCGGCCTGGTGGCCGGGGTGGTCGCCGTCCTGCTGCTCGGCGGGCGCGCCGAGGCGTTCGCCGAGCGCCTGGCGCTGGTGTTCCTCGTCGTCGGGCTGGTGGTGCTCGGCGTGGCCGGCGCGCTGCTGGCCGACGAGGTGCGGCTGGTCCGCCGCGGCACCCGGGAGGCCGGGGTGCGGCCGGCCTGGGTGGAGGCGACCGCGGGACTGGTCAACGGGCTGACCCCGGCCCGCCTGCTGCTCGCCACCGGCGCCTTCGTGCTCTTCCTCGCCGCCTACACGGCCCGGTAGGGGCTCAGCCCACCGCGTCGGGGTCGCGCAGCGCGGTGGGGTCCAGCCGGCCCTCGACGATGTCGTCGGCGACGTCGTCGACCACCCGCCCCGTGGCGAAGGCGTGCGCGCGCAGCACGGTGAGGGTGTCCACCACGTCGAGGCCGAGCGCCACCGTGGCCACGCCGGTCGCCTGCCACACGCGGCTGCGGCGGCGGGCGTCGGGGGAGTCCCACCACCGGGTCCCGCCCTCGTCGGCCACCCCGCCGGAGGACCGCACCAGCTCCTCGGTCAGGCACACGACGACCGTCTCGACGTCGTCGCGCGGGACGCCGGTGAGGGTGGCCAGCTCCCGCGCGTAGAGGTCGACGATCACGGTGGGGCCCAGCGGCGGGGCCAGCGGCACCGAGAACACCGCGCGGAAGGGCGTCTCGCCGAGCAGCGCCTCGTGCAGCTCGGGCCAGTTGCGGTGGATGTCCTCGATGTCGAAGACGATGGCGCTGCCGGTGTCGTGCGCGCGCAGGCACGGGCCGTCGCCGGCGGTGAACTGCAGCTGCTCGGCCCGTGAGGTGGTGCGGTCGCTCGCGCCGATAGGCGTCCGCAGCCCGGCGCCCTCGTGGATGCTCAGCGCCACGCCGTCCACCCGCACCGCCTGCGCCGCCGCCCGGGCCAGCCGGGAGGGCACCATCTCCGGGCCGTCCTCCCCGGTCCCGGCCGACTCCTGCAGTGCGTCCAGGAACCGCGTCGCCGCGTCACTCGCCGTCACCCGTCCACTCCCGTCGTCGCGGTCGCCGGTCCTCCGGGTGGCTGCTCACCGGACCTCGTCGTGCCGCCACCCGTGGTCACCTTGGTCCAGCGGAGCCGCCCGCACCACACCAGGGTCCCCGTGACTCATCGGAACGTCTGCACGGCGAGGACGACGGCCAAGCCCAGCCCGGCCAGCGCGATCAGCCGGCGCAGCAGGGCCTGCGGCGCCCGCCGCACCAGGCGCGGCCCGAGCCGCCCCCCGGCCAGGCAGCCCAGCGCCAGCGGCAGGGCGGCGCTCCAGGCCACCGGCGCGAGCACCACGAACCCGACGGCGGCCACCGCGTTGGCCACCCCCAGGAGGACGTTCTTCAGCGCGTTGCTGCGTGGCAGGCCCTCGCCGGTGCCCAGCAGCATCAGCGCGAGCAGCAGCACCCCGGCGGCGGCGCCGAAGTAGCCGCCGTAGACCCCGATGACGCCGGTGCCGGCGACCAGCCACCACGGGTCCCGGGCGCCGTGCAACCGGCGGCCCTCCTCGGCCAGCTCCGCCGGCGGCCGCTGCAGCAGGATGGCCAGTGCCGCACCGCCGATGAGCAGGGGGACCAGCCGCTCGAACGCCTCGGCCGGGGTGAGCAGCAGCAGCGCCGCGCCCGCCGCCCCGCCGGCCACCCCGGCGGCGGCCAGCGGCACCAGCCGCCGGCCCTGCCCGGCCAGCTCCGGCCGGGACGCGCTCACCGACCCCACGCTGGTCAGCACCAGCGCGACGGTGTTGGTGACGTTGGCGGTCACCGGCGGCAGCCCGGCGGCCAGCAGCGCCGGGTAGCTCACCAGCGAGGCCAGCCCGGCGATGCTGCCCGCCAGCCCGGCGCCGACCCCGGCGAGGACCAGCAGCAGCCACTCGACGACGTTCACCGGGCCACCAGCACACCGATGGCCACGCAGCCGAGGACGACGATCGCCGTCCGCAGGACCGCCGCGGGCAGCCGGCGGCCGTAGCGGGACCCCAGCGCGCCGCCCACCACCGAGCCGCCGGCGACCAGCCCGGCCGCCGCCCAGTCGACCCGGTCGGTCGCGACGACGACGTAGGCCGTCGCCGCGACGGCGTTCACCGCGGCGCTGAGGACGTTCTTCAGCGCGTTGAGGCGCTGCAGCGGCTCGGCCAGCAGCAGCCCGAACACGCCCATCTGCAGCACGCCCTGGCTGGCGGCGAAGTAGCCGCCGTAGCTGCCGGTCGCGTACGCGCCGGCGACCAGGCCGGCCAGCCGCCACCCGTGGGGCGTCGCGCCCTCGTCCGTGCGGCGGGCGGCCAGCCGGCGGGTGAGCAGCGGCTGGACGGCGACCAGCACGACGGCCAGCCCCACCAGCACCGGCACCACCGCCTCGAACGCCGCCGCCGGCAGGTGCAGCAGCAGGACCGCCCCGGTCAGCGCGCCCAGCGCCGACGCCGGCAGGAGCCGCAGCACCAGCCCGCGCTGCCCGGCCAGCTCGCGGCGGTAGCCGACCGCGCCGCTGACGTTGCCGGGCACGAGCCCCAGCGTGTTGGACACGCTCGCGGTGACCGGCGGCAGCCCGGTGGCCAGCAGGACCGGGAAGGTCACCAGCGTCCCGGACCCGACGACGGCGTTGATCGCCCCCGCCGCGCACCCGGCGGCGAGCACGGCGAGCACCTCGGCGACGGTCATGCGCACATCGCCGTCGAGCGTGGCACGTCCGTCCGCACGGCTCGGCCGGGGCTCCCGGACCGTGGTGGGATCGGCCCGTGACGGGGTCCCCAGCACGTCCGCCGGTCCACCTGCTCCGTGTCCCGTTCGACTCCGGCCACGAGGAGCTCCGGATGGGGGCGGGACCGACCGCGCTGGCCCGGGGCGGGGCCGCCGACCGGTTGCGCGGGCGCGGGCACGTCGTCACCGAGCAGGTGGTCCGGCCGGACGGTGGGTGGCGGGCCGAGGTGGCCACGGCCTTCGAGCTGTCCCGCGTCGTCGCCGGCGCCGTGGCCGCCGCCCGGGTGTCGGGAGTGGTCCCGGTGCTGCTGTCGGGCAACTGCGGCACGACCCTCGGCGTCCTCGCCGGGCTGACCGCGACCGGCCGGCGGCTCGGGCTGGTCTGGCTCGACGCCCACGGCGACTTCGACACCCCCGAGGAGGACCCCGGCGGCTTCCTCGACGGGCAGGGCCTGGCGGTCGTGGTCGGCCGCTGCTGGCGCGCGCTCGCCGCGCGCGTCCCGGGGTTCACGCCCCTGGCCGAGAGCGACGTCGTCCTGGCCGGCGCCCGCGACCTCTCCCCGGCGCAGCAGGCCGTCCTGCGGGCGTCGGGCGTCGCCTGGCTCCCGCCGGCGCGGGTGCGCGACGGCGCGGCGCTCGACGCCGCCCTGGCCGCCCTGGCCGCCCGCGTGGACGCCGTCCACCCGCACGTCGACCTCGACGTGTACGACCCGTCGATCGCCCCGGCCAACGGCTACGCCGCGCCGGACGGGCTCGGCGCCGGTGAGGTGCTCGACCTGGTGGCCAGGGCGGCGTCCCGGCTGCCGGTCGTCTCGCTGACGCTGGCGTCCTGCGACCCCGCCCTCGACCCGGCGGGGCGGCTGCGGGCGACGGCGCTGGCCCTGCTGGAGGAGGTCTGCGCCCGCGCCACGCCGCTGCCGTCCTGAGGTCAGGCGTCCTTGCGGCCGGCGTCGACGACGCGCAGCACCAGCTCGCCGGCCTCGTCGGAGGCGGTGAGGTCGACCTCGGCGTCGATGCCCCAGTCGTGGTCGCCGGCCGGGTCGTCGACGATCTGCCGCACCCGCCAGACGCCGGGCTCGCTCCGGTCCCACACCAGCAGCGCCGGGCCGCGGGCGTCGGCGCCGGTGCCGACCTCGGCGTGCTCGGCGAAGTAGCCGCGGACCACCTCGCCCCACCGCTCGGCGTCCCAGCCGGAGCCGGCGTCGAGCTCGCCGAGGTCGTACCAGCGGCGCCGCGCCCACAGCTGCACCCGGGCGAACAGCGCGTTGCGGACCATCGCGGTGAACGCCCGCTCGTTGCCGGTGAGCGGCCGGGCCCGCGCCGGGACGGCGACCGGTTCGTCCAGCGGCTGGTCGGGACTGGTCAGCTGCTCCCACTCGTCGAGCAGCGAGGAGTCCACCTGCCGCACCAGCTCGCCGAGCCACTCGACGACGTCGGTGACCTCCTCGGTGCGCGCGGCCGCCGGCACCCCGGACCGCAGCGCCTTCACCGCGTCGGAGAGGTAGCGCAGCACCGCACCCTCGGAGCGGGTCAGCCCGTAGGTGGAGACCAGCTCCTTGAACGTCATCGCCCGCTCCCACGTCTCGCGGACGACGGACTTCGGCGAGGGGTGCGCGTCGGCGGCCCACGGGTTGCTGCGCACGTAGACGGCGAAGGCGTGCTCGAGCAGCTCCTCGAGCGGCTTGGGGTAGGTGACGTCCTCGAGCAGCTCGATCCGCTCGTCGTACTCGATGCCCTCGGCCTTCATCTGCGCGACCGCCTCGCCGCGCGCCTTGTTCAGCTGCGCGGCCAGGATCTGCCGCGGGTCGTCGAGGGTGGCCTCGACGACGCTGACGACGTCGAGGGCGAAGGTGTCCGAGGCGGGGTCGAGCAGCTCGATCGCGGCCAGCGCGAACGTCGACAGCGGCTGGTTGAGCGCGAAGTCCGGCGGCAGGTCGACCGTCAGCCGGTACCGGCGACCGTCGGGCTCCGGCTCGGGCAGCCGCTCGAGGACGCCGGCCTGCAGCAGCGAGCGGGCGACGCCGACCGCCTCGCGGATGAGCCTGAGCTGCCGCTTGCGGGGCTCGTGGTTGTCGGTGAGCAGCCGGCGCAGCGCCGCGACCGGGTCGCCGGGCCGGTCGACGACGTCGAGCAGCATCGCCGTCGTCACCCGCATGTGGCTGGTCAGCGGCTCGGGCTCGGCGGCGACCAGGCGCTCCATGGTCGCCTTCGACCACGGCACCATCCCCTCGGGCGCCTTCTTCCGGACCAGCTTGCGGCGCTTCTTCGGGTCGTCGGCGACCTTGGCGAACTGCCGGAGGTTCTCCACCTCGTGCTCCGGTGCCTGGACGACGACGGTGCCCGCGGTGTCGTAGCCCGCGCGCCCGGCGCGCCCGGCGATCTGGTGGAACTCGCGGGCGTTGAGCAGCCGGGTGCGGCTGCCGTCGTACTTGCTCAGCGCGGAGAACACGACGGTGCGGATCGGCACGTTGATGCCGACGCCGAGGGTGTCGGTGCCGCAGATGACCTTGAGCAGCCCGGCCTGGGCCAGCTGCTCCACCAGCCGCCGGTACCTGGGCAGCATCCCGGCGTGGTGGACGCCGATGCCGTGGCGCACCAGCCGCGACAGCGTCGTCCCGAAGGCCGAGGTGAACCGGAACCCGCCGATCGCGTCGGCGATCGCGGCCTTCTCCTCCTTCGTGCACACGTTGACGCTCATCAGCGCCTGCGCCCGCTCCAGCGCCTGGGCCTGGGTGAAGTGCACGACGTAGACCGGCGCCTGCCTGGTGTCCAGCAGTTCCTGGATGGTCTCGTGCGCGGGCGTCGTCGCGTAGTAGTGGTGCAGCGGGACCGGGCGCTCGGCGCCGGCGACCAGTGCGGTGGGCCGGCCGGTGCGGCGGGTGAGGTCCTCGCGCAGCGCGTCGGTGTTGCCGAGCGTGGCGCTCATCAGCAGGAACTGGGCCCGCGGCAGCTCCAGGAGCGGCACCTGCCAGGCCCACCCGCGGTCGGGGTCGCCGTAGAAGTGGAACTCGTCCATGACGACGAGGCCGATGTCGGCGTCGGCGCCCTCGCGCAGCGCCACGTTGGCGAGCACCTCGGCGGTACAGGCGATGACCGGGGCGTCCCGGTTCACCGCGGCGTCCCCGGTCAGCATCCCGACGTTGGCCGCGCCGAACACCCCGCACAGCGCGAAGAACTTCTCGCTGACCAGCGCCTTGATCGGCGCGGTGTAGAAGCTGCGCCGCCCGGCCGCCATCGCCGCGTACTGCGCCCCGGTGGCGACCAGGGACTTGCCCGAGCCGGTCGGCGTCGCGAGGACCACGTTCGCGCCGCTGACCAGCTCGATCAGCGCCTCCTCCTGGTGCGGGTACAGCGGCGTGCCGCCGTCCTCGGCCCAGGCCGCGAAGGAGGTGAACAGCTCGTCGGGGTCGCTGCCGCGCGCCCGGAGGGCGGTGAGGTCGCCGGGGTCGTCGAGCAGGGGGAGGGGCGCGGTCGCGGTCATCGTGAGGGACAGCGTGCCCGACGGTCCCCGCCTTCCCGGACGCCGGGGCGGCATAACGAAACGGTCACGACTCCCCTGATGGGGTGTGGCGCCGGTCGCTGTCGTCTATCAAGGTGAACAGAAGGTGAACGGAAGGTGGATGAGACGCATGCTGGAGAAGAACTGCCCCGAGTGCCACTGGGTGACGGTGACCGACGCCGACGGGCGTCGCCGGATCGAGATGCGGTGGGGCTCCCCGCAGCCGGCCGCGCAGGTGCGGCCGCGGCGCGCGGCCTGAGGACGTCACCCGGGTTCCGCACGGGATCGCACGGGTAGGCGCTCGGCGAGGGCGGGACGGGGAGCAGACCCGGCCCGCCGGTCCCGCCGCGAGCAGGAGGAGCCCCCGTGTCGTCACCCCGCCCCGAGTCCCAGCCCGAGCAGCAGCAGACCCCGCCGGGCACGCTCGGCGAGATGGAGCCGAAGCCCGACCACGGTGAGGAGACCTACCGCGGATCGGGCCGGCTGGCCGGCAAGGCCGCGGTCATCACCGGCGGCGACAGCGGCATCGGCCGCGCCGTCGCGATCGCCTTCGCCCGCGAGGGCGCCGACGTGCTCATCTCGTACCTCTCCGAGCACGAGGACGCCGAGGACACCAAGAAGTACGTCGAGGAGGCCGGCCGCCGGTGCGTGCTGGTGCCCGGTGACATCTCCGACCGGGCGCACGCCAAGACGATCATCCCGAAGGCCGTCGAGGAGTTCGGCAAGGTCGACGTCCTGGTGAACAACGCCGCCTTCCAGATGTCGCACGACAGCCTGGAGGAGGTCTCCGACGAGGAGTGGGACCACACGGTGGCCACCAACCTCACGGCGATGTTCACCCTCTGCAAGGACGCCGTCCCGCACATGCCGGCGGGCGGGTCGATCATCAACTCGTCGTCGGTGAACTCCGACATGCCGAGCCCGAGCCTCGCGCCCTACGCCATGACCAAGGCCGGCATCGCGAACTTCACCGCGAGCCTCGCGCAGATGTACGCCGAGAAGGGCATCCGGGCCAACAGCGTCGCGCCCGGGCCGGTCTGGACGCCGCTGATCCCCGCGACCATGCCCGAGGAGAAGGTGGCCAGCTTCGGCCAGCAGGTGCCGATGGGCCGCGCCGGTCAGCCGGCCGAGCTCGCGCCGGTGTACGTGCTGCTGGCCAGCGACGAGGCGTCCTACGTGTCGGGCGCGCGCGTCGCGGTGACCGGCGGCAACCCGATCCTGTAGCGCCGGACCGCGCTCCGCGGTGCGGTCAGAGAGCTCCGATCGCGCCGGCGAGCGCGGCGACGCCGGCCGGCCCCACCCGGCAGCAGCCGCCGACCAGGCGCGCGCCGGCGGCCACCCACGCCGCGGCGTCGCCGGGGTCGATGCCGCCGGTGCCCGTCCAGCGCCGGGCCGCGGCGTCCCACCCCTCGCCGCTGTTCGGGTACGCGACCAGCGGGACCCCGGCGGCGGCCGCGGCTGCCAGGGCCGGGAGCACGCCGGCCGGGTCGGTGCAGTTGACGCCGACGGCGACCACCTCGGGCACGCCGCGCGCCATCGCGAACACGTCGGCCGCGCGCTCGCCGCGGCGGGTGCGCGCCACGCCGTCGGCGTCGACGACGGTGGTCAGCGACAGCCACACCGGCACGCCCAGCGCCGTCGCCTCGGCCAGCACCGCCTCCGCCTCGGCGGCGGCCGGCAGCGTCTCGCAGGCGAGCACGTCGGCGCCGGCGTCGGCGAGGGTGGCCATCCGCGGCCGGTGGAAGGCGCGCAGCCGGTCGACGCCGACCCCGGCCACGTAGGCGCCGGTGTACTCCGAGCCGTCGGCCAGCGCCGCGCCGTACGGCCCGACCGACCCGGCCACCCACGCGCCCGGCGCGCCCTCGCGGGCCAGCGCCACCGAGCGGGCGACCAGCGCCAGCGCCTCGTCCCGGTCCACCCCCACCGCGGCGAACCCCTCGACGGTCGCCTGGTAGCTCGCCGTCGTCGCCACCTGTGCCCCGGCGGCGGCGAACGCGGCGTGCGCGGCGACGACGGCGCCCGGGTCGTCGCGCAGCAGCCGCGCCGACCACAGCACCGAGGCGACGTCGTGCCCGCGGGCCTCGAGCTCGGTGGACAGGCCGCCGTCGAGCAGGACGGGGCCGGCGGCGAGCGCGGCGGGCAGGGAGGTCACCACCCCATCGTCCTCAGGAGGGCTGGTACGGCGGCGCCACGCCCCAGCCCCAGCGCGGCACCGGGGCGTGCTCGACGACGGCGGCGCCGTCCTGCGAGTTGGCCAGCGCCAGCCGGGTGCCCCACTCGACGTAGCCGACGAAGGCCGCGCGGAACTCCGGGTCGTCGGGCAGGCCGGCGTCGTCGGCGGCGCGGCTCATCAGGGTGGCGAACCGGAACCGCTGCTCGCGCACCAGCCCCAGCCGGCGGTGGTGGGCGAGCATCCGCTCGTAGCCGCCGAGCTGCTCGGTGTAGAGCGGCGGGCCGCCGAACACCTCGCACCACCAGGCGGTGACGTGCGCGCGGTGCGCCTCGGACACGCCGCCGGGGAACAGCGGGCCGAGCAGGTCGTCCCGCTCGACCCGGTCGTAGAACGCGTCGATCAGGCGCCGGAAGGCGGGGGCACCGCCGGCCCACTCGTAGAGCGTGGGTGGCACGCCGGCCAGCGCACCACGGCCCCGGCGGGCGGGGAAGGGCTCAGCGCGCGAGGCGGTAGTGGGACAGGACGACGCCGGTCGTCGTCGGCACCGACTCGACCAGCTCCCAGCGCAGGTGCGCGCCGGCCGGGAACAGGGTGCGGCCGCAGCCCAGGGCGACCGGCGCGACGGCGAGCCACGCCTCGTCGACCAGGCCCGCCGGGAGGAGGGTGGTCAGCAGGTCGGGGCTGCCGAGCACGGTGAGGTCCGCGTCGACGGTGGCCTTCAGCTCGGCGACGGTCGCGGCCGCGTCGCCGGCGAGGACCGTGGTGTTCGCCCACGTCGGCGCGTAGCCCGGGTCCCGGGTGACGACGTACTTCCGCTTGGCGTCGAGCACCGGGCCGAACGGGTTGTCGGTGGTGCCGGCCCACGCGGCCTGCATCGACTCGAACGTGCGGCGGCCGAACAGCATCGCGCCCTCGGCGGCCATCCCGCGGCCCATGACCTCGCCGAGGACGTCGTCGGGGTAGGGCGCGAACCAGCCGCCGTGGGTGAACCCGCCGCGGGTGTCCTCGTCCGGCGAACCCGGCGCCTGCACGACGCCGTCCAGGCTCGTGTTCTCGACGATGCTGAGCGTGCCCACGGCTCCTCCTCGGATCGGTTGCTACGGAATCAGTAGTAGCGACTAGGTGCGACATAGTGCAAGGGGTAGCCTCGGCGGCGTGCCGGACCGACGCAGCTACGACGACCCGTGCGGCGTCGCGCGCGCCCTCGACGTCGTGGGGGAGCGGTGGGCGCTGCTCGTCGTCCGCGAGCTGTTGCTCGGCCCGAAGCGGTACACGGACCTGGCCCGCGGGCTGCCCGGCAGCAGCCCGACCGTGCTCAGCCAGCGGCTGCGCGACCTGGAGGCGGCCGGGATCGTCACGCGGTCGGTGGCCGGGCCGCCGGTGGGCGGGCGGGTCTACGCCCTCACCCCGCGCGGCCGCGAGCTCGAGGACGTGCTGCTCGCGCTCGGCCGGTGGGGCTCGCGCACCGCGCAGACCGCGGCCGGGGACCTGGGCACCGACGCGTTCGTCCTCGCGCTGCGCACGCTCGCCGACCCCGCCGGGCTGGCCGGCTGGTCGGCGCGGGTGGAGCTGGTCGTCGACGACCCCGCGGCACCCGACCGGGTCACCCTGACCGTCGGCGGGGGCCGGCTGTCCGCCGTCCGGAGTGGCTCCGAGGCACCCGACGCCGTCCTGTCCGGCGCGCCGGCGGTGCTGCGCCCGGTCGCCTTCGGCCGCCGCTCCCTCGACGACGCCCTGGCCGCCGGGGAGCTGCGCGTCGACGGCGACGAGGCGGTCGTGCGCCGGCTGCTGGGCGCCCTCGTCCCGCCGCTGCCGGCCTGACCCCCGCGATCCCGGACTCCGCCGGGCGACACGCCGGGTGCCGTCGGCGTGTCCTCACCGGAAGGCCGTGATCGCGGCGGGCGGGGGCGTCGGCGAGACTGGGCGCGTGCCCGGCAGCGACGACACCAGCGGCGACCTCCCGGTCACCCGCTCCCTCGTCGTCCCCGCCGCGGCGCTGGCGTGGCGCTTCTCCCGGTCCTCGGGGCCCGGCGGGCAGGGCGTCAACACCGCCGACTCGCGCGTCGAGCTGTCGGTCGCGCCGCTGGAGCTGCGCGGGCTGACCGACGCGCAGCGGGACCGGCTGGCCGAGCGGCTGGGCCCGCGGCTGGTCGACGGCGTCCTGACGATCGCGGCCAGTGAGCACCGGCAGCAGCTGCGGAACCGGGCCGCCGCCCGCGAGCGGCTGGCCGCGGTGCTGCGTGCCGCCCTCGCCGCGCCGCCACCGCCGCGCCGGCGCACCAAGCCCACCCGCGGCTCGCAGGAGCGGCGGATCGCGGAGAAGAAGCGCCGTGGCGAGCTCAAGCGCCGCCGGGGGAGCTGGGACTAGAACTCCGGCATCGGCACGCCGGGCGGCCGGACCGCGACCCACAGCGGCAGCTGCCCGTCGGCCGAGCGGGTCGCCCGCGTCACCTCGAAGCCCAGGCCGCGGGCGAAGCGCACCACCGCCCAGGCGGGGGCGACCAGTGCGGCGGGCACGCCGTCGGCGTCGCAGCGGGCCAGCACCGGCGCGAGCACCGCGCCGCCGAGCCCGCGCCGGCGGGAGCGCGGCCGGGTGGCCAGCGCGCGCAGCCGCCAGTGCGGGCCCTCGGGCAGCGCGGCGGCGAGCTCGGCCTCGGTGCGCGCGACGGCGTCGGCGCGGTCGGCGTGCAGCCGCGGCACCTCCCGCTCCAGGGCCGCGAGGACGTCGGCCGGCACCGGCGTCGCGGCCCCGGCGGGGGCGTCCCAGGAGGCGACCGCGTCGACGTCCTCGCTGACCCAGGTGGTGCCGGTGGCGACCCCGCGGTGCCCGGCGTCGAGCTCGGCGAGCCGGGTGAGCCGCTGCGTGCGCCCGTCCAGCGGCAGCGCCCAGCGCACCCACCGCGACTCGGCCAGCGCCACGGTGAGGGTGGCGGCGATGCGCGGCACGTCGCGCGGCTCGGCCGCCCGGACGACCGGGACGCCGACGTGGACCGTCGGCCCGGGTTCGCTCACCCCACCATGACACCACGCGGGGTCAGGGGCCGCGCTGCTCCCGCCGGACCCCCTCCAGCCGCTCCAGCAGGGCCTCCAGGGCCAGCTCGAACTCCGCCGCCGACTCGTCGCGCGACAGCAGCTCCTCGTAGGCCACCACGTGCGGGTAGCGGCCCAGGTCGAGCGAGGTGCGCGGCCCGGCGTCGTCGGCTCGGTCCTCGGCGGTCACCGGCACGCCGCGCTGCGACACCTCCAGCAGCAGGTGACCGAGGAGGAACCCCGAGTAGGCGCGGTAGGCGCTGACCGCCGCCTCGGCCGAGAAGCCGCTGGCGGTCAGCGCGGCGAGGAAGGACTCCACCCAGCGCAGGCTGCGCAGCGGCGGCCGTACCCAGGGCGCGTCGGGCGGCCGGGTGGCCACCAGCGGGAACACCTCGGGGTGGGCCAGCGCGATCCGCCGGACGCCGTGCGCCAGCCGCTGCAGGTAGTCCTGCCAGCCGTCGGAGGGCTCCAGGTGCACCTCGGGGTCGCCGTACAGCTCGTCGACGACGGTCTCCACGACGCCGTCGAGCAGCTGCTCCCGCCCGGGCACGTACCGGTAGAGCGCCATCGCCTCGACGCCGAGGTGCGCGCCCAGCCGGCGCATGGTGAGCGCGGCCAGGCCGTACCGGTCGATGAACTCGACCGCGCCGGCGAGGATGCGCCGCCGGCCCAGCCCCGGACGGGCGGACGCCGGCGCGACGGCGTCGGGCCGGGGCACGGGCACCGTGTCGTCCGACGCCACCGCGCACCACCTCCCGTCCTCCGGCGCCCCCATCCTGACCGTCGGGCGGCCGCACCGGGCCCCGTGCCCGCCCGTGAGGTCTCCGGAACGCAGCCTTGACGTCGTCGTGGCCGCGGGGAAACCGCCGCACCCGACGCTCGGAGCCGTGTCCGCACCCCTCCCGTCCGGCGCCGCCGCACCGACCGGTCCCCGCACGCGGACCACCGCGACGCACTGTCCCTACTGCTCGCTGCAGTGCGGCACGGCGGTCACCGCCGGCGACCGTCCCGCGACGCTCGTACCCCTCGACTTCCCGACCAACCGGGGCGGGCTGTGCAGCAAGGGCTGGTCGGCGGCCGAGCTGCTCGACCACCCCGAGCGGCTGACCCGCCCGCTGGTCCGCGCGGTGCCCGGCGACCGCACCAGCCCGCTGGTCGAGTCCTCCTGGGAGGAGGCGCTCGGCCGCGTCGTCGCCGCGGTCGGGCGCACCCAGGCCCGGTACGGCCGCGACGCCGTCGGCTGCTTCGGCGGCGGGTCGCTGACCAACGAGCAGGCCTACCAGTTCGGCAAGTTCGCCCGGGTCGCGCTGGGCACCAGCGCCATCGACTACAACGGCCGCTTCTGCATGTCCTCGGCGGTCGCCGCGGCCACCCGCGCGTTCGGCCTGGACCGCGGGCTGCCGTTCCCGCTGGCCGACGTCGCCGAGGCCGACGTCGTCGTGCTGGTGGGCAGCAACCCGGCCGACACCATGCCGCCGGCGATGCAGCACCTCGACGCCGGCCGGGAGCGCGGGGCGCTGCACGTCGTCGTCGACCCCCGCCGGACGGCGACCGCCCGCAGCGCCGGGCTGCACCTGCAGCCGCTGCCCGGCACCGACCTCGCGCTGGCCAACGGGCTGCTGCACGTCGCGGTGGCCGAGGGGCTGGTCGACGAGGCGTACGTGGCCGCGCGCACCACCGGCTTCGACGCCGTGCGCGCCGCGGTGCGGAGCTACTGGCCGGACCGGGTCGAGCGGATCACCGGCGTGCCCGTGGAGCAGCAGCGGCGCACGGTGTCCGCGCTCGCCCGGGCGGAGCGGGCCGTGGTGCTGACCGCGCGCGGCGCCGAGCAGCACAGCGCGGGCACCGACACCGCGACCGCGTGGCTGAACCTGGCGCTGGCCCTCGGCCTGCCCGGCCGGCCCGGCAGCGGCTGGGGCACCCTCACCGGCCAGGGCAACGGGCAGGGCGGCCGCGAGCACGGGCAGAAGGCCGACCAGCTGCCCGGCTACCGCCGGCTCGCCGACCCGGCCGACCGCGCGCACGTCGCCGCCGTCTGGGGCGTGGACCCCGACGACCTGCCGGTGCCCGGGCGCAGCGCCTTCGAGCTGCTCGACGCGCTCGGCAGCGACGGCGGCGTGCGCGCCCTGCTGGTGCTCGCCTCCAACGTCGCCGTCTCCGCCCCCGACGCCCGCCGGGTGGTCAGCCGGCTCGGCGACCTGGACTTCCTCGCCGTCAGCGACTTCTTCCTCTCCGAGACCGCCGAGCTGGCCGACGTCGTCCTGCCCAGCGCGATGTGGGCCGAGGAGTCCGGGACGATGACCAACCTCGAGGGGCGGGTCATCCGGCGGCGGCGCGCGCTCGACCCGCCCGGCGGCGTCCGCGACGACCTGGCACTGCTCGCGGAGCTGGCGGAGCGGCTGGGCGCGCGGGGCTTCTCCGCCGACCCGGAGACCGTCTTCGCCGAGCTCGGCCGGGCCAGCGCCGGGGGAGCGGCCGACTACTCGGGCATCACCTACGACCGCATCGACGCCGAGCAGGGCGTCTTCTGGCCCTGCCCCGGCCCGGACCACCCCGGGACGCCGCGGCTGTTCACCGAGCGCTTCGCCACCCCCGACGGCCGCGCCCGCTTCGTGCCGGTGCACCACACCGGCGCGCGCGAGCAGCCCGACGCCGAGTACCCGTACGTGCTCACCACCGGCCGGGTGCTCGCGCAGTACCAGTCGGGCACCCAGACCCGGCGGACGCGCAGCCTGCAGCTGGTGGCCCCGGTCCCGCGGGCGGAGCTGCACCCCGACCTCGCCCGCCGGCTCGGCATCGCGCACGACGACGTCGTCGAGCTGGCCACCCGCCGCGGCCGCGCCTGCTTCCACGCCGCGGTCACCGACGCCATCCGCCCCGACACCGTCTTCGTGCCCTTCCACTGGGGCGGCGGGGCCAGCGCCAACGCGCTCACCGACCCCGCGCTCGACCCGGTCAGCCGGATGCCCGCCTTCAAGGCCTGCGCGGTCGCCGTCACCCGCGTCGGCGGCCCGGCCGAGCGGCCGCCCGCCCCCGACGCCGCGACCCAGCCCGTGCCGCAGCCGCACACCCGCACCGTCCCGCCCGCACCCCGGCCCCCGGCCCGGAGCCCGAGGAGGAGCCATCCCGTGAAGAGCACCCCGAGATTCCTGCAAGGCGTCTTCCCGGTCACCGGGGAGGGCCTGGCCAAGCCCGGGCCCATCGACCCGGCGCTGCGCTACCAGGTGCCCGCCGGCGCCACCGCGCAGGCGCTGTACTTCCGCGGCGGCAACTCCACCCCGGAGCTGGTCTACGTCCTGCTGGTGCGCGACGGGGAGCCGGTGCGCTGGTTCCCGATCGGCGCGAAGGGCGACGTGCACGTGCCGCTGCGTGTGGTCGAGGACCTGCCCGGCGGCTGCGTCGTCGAGCTGCACGCCGCCGCGCCCGAGGGCGTCACCGGCGAGCTCGTCGTCGACCTGGGCCTGGTGGAGGTGTGATGACCGCCGTCCTGGGCGGTCGCCCGGAGGGGCTGACCACGATCGCGATGGACGCCGACCTCGACACCCGCGCGCGGCTGGTCGTCGTCGGCAACGGCATGGCCGGCGCCCGGTTCGTCGAGGAGGTGCTCGAGCGCGGCGGCGGCGAGCAGTTCCGCACCACCGTGTTCGGCGACGAGCCGCACGGCAACTACAACCGGATCCTGCTCAGCCCGGTGCTGGCCGGGGAGACGCACGAGGACGACATCGTCCTCAACAGCCACGACTGGTACGCCGACAACGGCGTCACGCTGCGCGCGGGCGTCCGGGTGGAGCGGATCGACACCGCCGCCAAGGTCGTCCACGCCGCCGACGGGACCACCGCCGCCTACGACCACCTGGTGCTGGCCACCGGCAGCTACAGCTTCGTCCCGCCGATGACCGGCGTCCGCCGCGACGACGGCAGCCTGCTGCCGGGCGTGTACGGCTTCCGCACCATCGACGAGACCCGCGAGATGCTCGCCGCCACCCGCCGCTGCCGGAAGGCGGTGGTCATGGGCGGCGGGCTGCTGGGGCTGGAGGCCGCCCGCGCGCTGCAGGGCCACGGCCTCGAGGTCGACCTCGTGCACGCGATGCCGTGGCTGATGAACGCCCAGCTCTCCCGGGAGGCCGGCGCCGTCCTCGAGCGCAGCGTCACGGCGCTCGGCATCACCGTGCACCTCGACGTGCTGGCCACCGAGGTGCTCGGCGACGACGCCGTCGAGGGCGTGCTGCTGAGGGACGGGCGGCGGATCGACTGCGACCTGCTCGTCGTCGCCGCCGGGGTCCGCCCGCACACCGACGTCGCCGTCCGCTCGGGGCTGGAGGTGGAGCGCGGCGTCGTCGTCGACGACCAGCTGCGCACCGACGACCCCGACGTCTACGCCATCGGGGAGTGCGCCCAGCACCGCGGCTCGGTCTACGGCCTGGTCGCGCCGGCCTGGGAGCACGCGAGGGTGCTGGCCGACGTCCTCACCGGCGCCGACCCGGACGCCGAGTACCACGGCAGCCGGACGGCGACCAAGCTCAAGGTCGCCGGGGTCGACGTCGCCACGATGGGCGTGAGCACCCCCGAGCGGGACTCCGACGAGGTCCTCGTGATCTCCGAGCCCCGGCGCGGCGTGCACCTGTCCGTCGTCATCCGCGACGACCGGCTGGTCGGCGCGACGCTGCTCGGCGACACCCGCAAGGTCGCCTACCTGACCCAGGCGTTCGACCGCGGCAGCGCACTGCCCGGGGAGCGCATCCGGCTGCTGGTCGACCTGTCCGACGGGAAGGAGGAGGTCGGCGTCGCGGACATGCCGGCCGACTCGCAGGTCTGCAACTGCAACGGCGTGACCAAGGGCGCGATCTGCGGGGCGGTCGCCGACGGCTGCGGCAGCGTCGGGGCGGTCATGGACCGCACCCGCGCGGGCAAGGGCTGCGGGTCCTGCACGTCCCTGGTGGAGCAGGTCGTGGAGTGGGCCGCCGACGGCGACGTCGCCGAGGACCCGGCCGCGTCCTGGTACGTCCCCGGCATCCCGCTGGCCAAGCCGGCGCTCATGGCCGCGATCCGCGAGCAGGACCTGCGCAGCGTCTCGGCCGTCTTCGCCGCGCTCGCCCCCGGCGGCAAGGAGGACGCCCGCTCGAAGATGGGCCTCACCTCGCTGCTCAAGACGGTGTGGGGCAGCGACTTCGTGCGGGAGGAGGACGCCGAGTTCGTCAACGACCGCGTGCACGCCAACATCCAGCGCGACGGCACCTTCTCCGTCGTCCCGCAGATGAAGGGCGGGGTGACGACGCCGGCCCAACTGCGCCGCATCGCCGACGTCGCCGAGACGTACGAGGTGCCGATGGTGAAGGTCACCGGCGGCCAGCGGATCGACCTGCTCGGCGTCCGTAAGGAGGACCTGCCCGCGGTGTGGGCCGACCTCGGGATGCCCTCGGGCCACGCCTACGGCAAGAGCATGCGCACGGTGAAGACCTGCGTGGGCAGCGACTTCTGCCGCTTCGGCCTCGACGACTCCACGCAGCTCGGCATCGACCTGGAGACGCGGTTCCAGGGCATCGAGAGCCCCGCGAAGATCAAGATGGCCGTCGTCGGCTGCCCGCGGAACTGCGCCGAGGCCTACGTCAAGGACGTCGGCGTCGTCGCCGTCGGCAGCGGCCGGTGGGAGGTGTACGTCGGCGGTGCCGCCGGGGCCACGGTCCGCAAGGGCGACCTGCTGGCCACCGTCGACTCCCCGGAGGCGGTGACGACGCTGGTCGGCCGGTTCGTGCAGTACTACCGGGAGCACGCCAATTGGCTGGAGCGGACCTACGACTTCGTGCCGCGGGTCGGGCTGGAGCGGGTCCGGTCGGTGGTGGTCGACGACGCCGAGGGCACCTGCGCCGACCTCGACGCCGGCCTGCAGCGCTCGATCGACGCCTACACCGACCCGTGGGGGCAGGACGGCCCCGAGCCGGCCACGCCGGGGCAGTTCCGGCCCGCGCTGCCGCTGGTCCCGCTGCCGCAGGTGCCGGTCCGATGAGCGTCGTCGACACCCGGCCGGCCAGTTCCGCCGCCGTCCGGGCGTACGCGGTCGGCCGGGCCGGGGACGTGCCGCCGGGGGAGGGGCGGGCGTTCGTCGCCGGGGACGTGCAGGTCGCCGTCTTCCGGCTGCGCGACGGGTCGCTGCACGCCACCCAGGCCGCCTGCCCGCACGCCGGCGGCCCGCTCGCCGACGGGCAGACCGACCCGGACGTGCTCGTCTGCCCGCTGCACCTCTACGGGTTCCGGTGGGCCGACGGCGCCCCGACCGGCGGCGACGTCGGCCCGGTGCGCGTGTACCCGGTCCGCGAGGTCGACGGGATGCTCGTCGTCGACGTCTGAGGCGCAGGGTGTGCACGCAGCGCGGTCCCGGGGTCCTCCGGATCGCGCTGCGTGCCCACACCGCTCAGTCCTCGATGACGTCGAGGCCCTGCTCGCGCAGCCGCGCGAGGGACGCGAGCATCCCCGCCACGACCTCCGGAGCGTGCCCCTCCCGGTCCTCCACCTCGCCGACGACGCGCAGCGGGGAGCGGGTCCGGTAGGACCGCGTGGGGTTGCCGGGGAACCGCTCGTCGGTGACGTTCGGGTCGTCCTCGAACGGGCCCAGCGGCTCCACGACGTGGACGTGTCCCCGGTGCCCGTCCCCGGCCGGCGCCGTCGCCGGCTCCGCGCCCCCAGGCGGCGGTGTCGACCAGCGACGTGGAGTACACGTGGTCCATCACCCGGCCCGCCCGGACGTCGGAGCCGCGGCCGGGGACCAGCTCGTCGCCGACGGCGAGCGTCGCCCGCGTCCCGTGGAAGGAGGGCCCGGGGACGTCCCCGCAGTCGGTGTGGGTGACGGGGACGTGCGGCGACTCCTCCATCCCGGCGATCCTGCCCTCACGGGTGCATGCGGGCGCCCCTGGTGACCTTGTCGACGGCGTTCCGCGGTCCGTGCACGGCGATCCCGACCAGGTCGAGGTCGGCGCCGGCGACCGCGCGCACGGCGGCCCGGTTCTCGGCGTCGCCGCCGGTGGCGAACAGGTCCGCGGTGAACAGCGACGTCGGCAGCCCCCGCTCGAGCGCCCGCGTCCGCGCCCGGGCGAGCAGCTCCCCGGGACCGGTGAGGACCAGCACCGGCTGGCGGAACATCGCGAGGTACCGCGTGCCGTCGGCGTCCTCGTAGGGCCGGCCGACCAGCTCCGGCACCGCGGCGGCGACCGCGCCGGCCAGGAACGCGGTCACGTTGAGCTCCTGCCACGGCAGCAGGCCCTCCCGCAGCAGGACGGCGATCTTCGTGGGCCACGGCGGGCCGACGTCCACGGTCTCCTCGAGGGGCAGCGTCTCCACGCCCTGCAGCGTCGGGCCGGGCGGCGGTCCCGTTCTCGTACGTTCCTGACGTGACGGCCGAGGTGGTGGCCTGGCGGCCTCCGGTCCCGGGCCTGACCGAGGTGTTCCACGCCCGGTTCACCGACCACGTCCACCCGCCGCACACCCACGACGCCTGGACGCTGCTGCTCGTCGACGACGGCGCCGTCCGCTACGACCTCGACCGGCACGCCCACGGCGCGTCCCCGGCCGGGGTCACCCTGCTGCCGCCCGGCGTGCCGCACGACGGGCGGTCCCAGTTCCCCGGCGGCTTCCGCAAGCGGGTGCTGTACCTGGAGCCGGCGACCCTGGGCGAGCGGCGGATCGGCACCGCCGTCGACCACCCCGCGTACGCCGACCCCGTGCTGCGCGACCGCGTCTCCCGGCTGCACGCCGCGCTCGCGCCGCACACCGAGGCGCTGGAGGCGGAGAGCCGGCTGGCGTTCGTGCTCGAGCGGCTGGGCCGGCACCTCGACCGCGCCGTCGTCGCGGCCCCGCCCGTGCGGGACGACCCGCTCGCCGACCGGCTGCGCGACCTGCTCGACGCCCGGCTCGCGGACGGGGTGTCCCTGGAGGCGACGGCGGCCGGGTGGGGCGTGCACCCGACCCACCTGGTCCGCGCGTTCACCCGCCGGCACGGGCTGCCGCCGCACCGGTACCTCACCGGCCGGCGGGTCGACCGCGCGCGGCGGCTGCTGCTCGACGGGCTGCCCGCCGCGGAGGTGGCGACGGCGGTCGGCTTCTTCGACCAGGCGCACCTCACCCGGCACTTCCGCCGGATGCTGGCGACGACGCCCGCCGCCTACGCCCGCTCGGCCTGACCGCTCAGGGTGCCGGGACGGCGACGGTGGCCGCCATCGGGCCGCCGCACTCCTCGCTGCCGCCGACCCGCACCCAGTCCAGGTCGACGCCGACCTCGGTGAGCGCGCCGCCGCCGGCCGCGAGCACGGTGACGGTCGCGGCGTCCGGTGTCTGCATGTCCGTCGGCACGCCGGCCGTGGCCCCGGTCAGCGGCGCGGTGACCTCGGTGACCGGCTCGGGGTCCCGGTCGAGGCGGACGGCCTGCCCGCACGAGGGCTCGCAGACCACCCGCACCGACGACGGCGCCTGCCCGGTCCAGTCGCCGGTGAGCTCCACCCGCACCGCGTTGACCCAGCCGATCGCCGGGCAGACGACCTCGCCCGGGCCGCCGGACCCGCCCGCGCAGCCGGTCGCCAGCCCCGCCGCGAGCAGCACCCGTCCGGCGGGCAGCGGCACCGGCCGCCGCCGGCGCGGGGCGGTCCGGCGGTCCCGCGCCTCCTCGGCCGGCTGCCGGGCGGCGACGACGGAGGCGGGCTCGGCGGGCACGTCAGTCCCAGCCGTGGGTCGCGGCGAGCCGCTCGAGGCCGTCGAGGCCGAGCTCCTCGGCGGGGGCGAGCACGGTGCCGTCGGCGGCCAGGAACAGGACCTCGGCGCCGTCGCCCGGAACCGCGGCGACCCGGTCCCGCAGCGGCACGTCCGTGCCGTCCACCCGGGCGGTCACGGCACCCGGCGGGCCGATCAGCACGGCGCCGTCGGCCTCCGGGCACCGCAGCACGAACCCCCGTGCGGTCACCGGTGCGCCGGCCGGCAGGAGGTCGGTGGCGCACCAGGTGCCGGACGCGGCGCCGGTGCCCGCGCTCCCGGTGAGCGTCGCCTCCAGGTAGGCCGCGCCCGAGGGCAGCGTCGCCGCGAGCAGCCGCAGCGTCCCCGGACCGTCCCCGCCCGGCACGCTCCCGGACCACACGAGGTCGAGGGTGACCTCCTCCGGCCGCAGGCCCGTGACGACGAAGACGTGGTCGACCGCCGCGTCCAGGACGGGGTCCGTGCCCACCGCGAGCGCCGGGCTCGGCGGGGTGGAGTCCTCCGGTCGCCAGGTCATCGGCATCGCGGTCACCACCGTCGCGCCGTCGCGGACCACGCGGTAGCGCAGCGCCTCGTCGTAGGACCCGGTCGCCGGGTCCAGCGCCAGTGCCGCGACGCCGTCGGGCGCGTCGACCGGGACGAAGTCGCGGCCCACCGTGCCGTCGGCGGCCACCTCCGGACGGCGGGACACCTCGACGACGTCCCCCGGCGCGGCGACCACGAGCAGGGCGCCGGTGCTCGCGTCCGACAGCGCCACCGGCCGCCCCGCCGCGAGCCCCGACATCGACCCGGCCCGCTGCAGCTGCTCCGGGGCCGCGCCCTCCGGGCCGGTGAACCAGACGGCGGCCAGGGTGCCGGCGGCCGTGGGGTCGGCGGGGTCGACGGGCCGGTTCGCGGCCATCGCCGGGTCCTCGCCGGCGACCAGCACCCACCGCCGGCCGGCGGCGTCCCCGGCGTACACGACGCGGCGGGCCTCCGGCGGGGAGTCGGGGGCGTGGTCGCCCGGGCTGTCGGTCCACGGCAGCTGCCGCACGCCCTCGACGAAGGCGGCGTCCCCGGCCAGCGAGCCGCGGGTCGGCCCGGTGAGGACGTCGGCGGAGGCGGCGGCCGGCCCGGGCGCGGCCACGCCGACCGCGGGCACGTCCCCGTCGCCGGGGTCCCGGAGCGCGACCGGGACGGCGACCACCACGGCCGCCACCGCCGCGGCCACCGCGGTCAGCCCGAGCGTCTGCCGGCGCCGCGCGCGGTGCCGGGTCACCACGGCCCGGGCGAGGTCCTCCCGCGGCGGGGGAGCGGTGCGCTCGGCCAGCCGGGTCAGCCGGTCGGTCAGGTCGTCCATCAGGAGTCCTCCCCGCTCACGAGGACCGGCGGCACCAGCAGCGCGCGCAGGCGGGCCAGCCCCCGGGTGGTGTGGGTGTTCACCGCGCTGGCCGAGCAGCCCATCGCCTCGGCCGCCTGCTGCTCGGAGAGGTCGGCGTAGTAGCGCAGGACGACGGCGGCGCGCATCCGCGGCGGCAGCGAGCGCAGCGCGGCGCGCAGCTCCTCGTCGTCCTGGCGCGGCACCGCCGGGTCGGCCCGGTCGGGCAGCGCCTCGACCACCTGCTCGGTGCTCGCGAGCCGGCGCCGCCAGCTGGTGTGGGTGGTGACGACGACGCGGCGGACGTAGGCGGCCGGGTCGCCGCCGCGGGCGACCCGGTCCCAGTGCCGGTAGGTCTTCAGCAGCGCAGTCTGGACCAGGTCCTCGGCGTGCCCGCGGTCCCCGGCCAGCAGCACGGCCAGGCGCAGCAGCCCCGCCTGCTCGCGGGACACGAAGTCCTCGAAGCCCCGCTGGTCCACCCCGTGCCTCCCGCCGGTCGCCGTCACCCTCTACACGCGGCGGGGCCCCCGGCAGACCCACAGCGGCAGGTCACGGGTCGATCACGATCCGCGAGGGAGGGTCAGGCCAGGTCGGCGAGGGCGGCGGCGACCGCCTGGTCGCGCACGAAGTCCAGCGCCAGCAGCCGGTGCACGAGCACGCCGCGGCGGGTCAGCCGCAGGTCGGCCGGGCGCAGCCGGGGGAGCGCCGCGCCGCCGGGGCGCGGGGTCGCGGGCGGCGGGTCGAGCAGGCCGCGGCGCTGCAGGTCGGTGAGGTCCTCGAGCGCGCCCCACGCCGTCCAGCCGCGGGGGTCCTGCGGGACCGGCGCCATCGGCAGCGGGGTGCGCTCGCGCCGGCCGACCGCGGCCAGCAGCACCCACTGCCGCCCCGTGAGCTCCGTGGCCAACCGCAGCCCGCGGAACACGACGGCGGCGTCGAGGTCGGGGGAGACGGCGGCCTCGGCGAGCAGGTAGCCGAGGTGGCGCACCCGCCACTCCTCGGTGACCGCGCGGGCGGCGAGCACGGCGGCCTCGGCCACCTCGTCGGCGGGCGCCCGGTCGCCGGGGCCGGAGGCGAGGAAGCCGTCGGTGCGCACCGCGCGGCCCTGGGCGGCGCGGGTCACCGACAGCTCGGCGGCGAAGGCCAGCGCGGCGCCGGCGCGGCACCGGGCGCGGGAGGACACCGGCGCGGGCGGGTCGGCGTCGGCCGCGGTCGCGGTGCGCCGGAGCCACGCGGCCAGCCCGCCGTCCAGGCGCACCTTCGCCGAGCCGTCGTCGAACACCAGCCCCGCGGCCGTGCGCGCCATCGTCCCGGCGACCAGTTCCCCGGACTCCACGAGCGCGCGTCCCGGTGCCGCCTCCGTGTACTCCGCCACGCCGTCGATCATGGCCGAGCCGGCCGCTCCGTGTCGGCCCGGCGGCCGGACCCTCACCACAGCGGGGCAGGGCCGGTGAGCACAACGGAACACACGGTCAGCCCGACGGCGACGGCGGGGAAATCGCGGCCCGCGACGCTTCCGGGCCATGGCCGCCCCCACGCGCACCGCGCCACCCACCGCCCCCGCGCCGCCGAGCCCGCCGCGCGGCGGGCGCTGGATCGACGACTGGCGTCCCGAGGACCCGCTGTTCTGGGAGACCACCGGCCGGCGGGTCGCCCGCCGCAACCTGTTCTTCTCGGTGTTCTCCGAGCACGTCGGCTTCTCGGTCTGGAGCCTGTGGTCGGTCGTCGTGCTGTTCCTGCCCGAGCCGGTGTTCGGCATCGACCCGGCCGGCAAGTTCCTGCTCACCACGCTGCCGACCGCGCTCGGCGCCGTCGTGCGGCTGCCCTACACCTTCGCCGTCGCGAAGTTCGGCGGCCGCAACTGGACGATCGTCAGCGCCGCCCTGCTGCTGGTCCCCACGGTCGCCACCGCGGTCGTCCTCGAGCCCGGCGTCTCCTACACGACGCTGCTGGTCGTCTCCTGCCTGGCCGGCGTCGGCGGCGGCAACTTCGCCAGCTCCATGGCCAACATCAACGCCTTCTACCCCGACCGGCTCAAGGGCTGGGCGCTGGGCCTCAACGCCGGCGGCGGCAACCTCGGGGTCCCGGTGATCCAGCTCGTCGGCCTGCTCGTGCTCGCCACGGCCGGCGTCGAGCACCCGCGGATCGTGCTGCTCGTCTACGTCCCGCTGGTCGTCGTCGCCGCCGTCGGCGCGGCGCTGCTCATGGACAACCTGACGACGGCGCGCAACCAGCCGCGGGCCATGCGCGAGGCGACCCGCGAGCCGCACACCTACGTCGTGTCCTTCCTCTACATCGGCACCTTCGGCTCGTTCATCGGCTTCGGGTTCGCCTTCGGGCAGGTGCTGCAGAACCAGTTCGGCGCCGACTTCGCCACCCCGCTGGCGGCCGCGTCGCTGACCTGGCTGGGCCCGCTGCTGGGCAGCCTGGTCCGCCCGCTCGGCGGCTCGCTGGCCGACCGCTACGGCGGCGCGCGGATCACCTTCTGGACCTTCGTCGCGATGGCGGCCGGTGCCGCGGTCGTGTTCACCGCCGGCCAGGTGGGGTCGCTGCCGCTGTTCGTCGTCGGGTTCGTGCTGCTGTTCGTGCTCAGCGGCGTCGGCAACGGCTCGACCTACAAGATGATCCCGGCGGTCTTCCGCACCCGGGCGCTGCAGCAGGTCGCCGCGGGCGCCGACCCCGCCGCCGCCGACCGGCAGGCGCTGCGGACGTCCGGGGCGCTGATCGGCATCGCCGGCGCCGTCGGCGCGTTCGGCGGCGTGCTGGTCAACCTGGCGTTCCGCCAGTCGTTCCTCACCACCGGCAGCGGCGACGCCGCCTACCTCGTGTTCATCGCCTTCTACGCCGTCTGCGTCGCGGTCACCTGGGCGGTCTACCTGCGGCCGACCGCCCGCACGGCGGGCGTCTGAGCGCCCGTCCCCCTGTGCACGTCCGCGGAGGTGCGCAGGGGGACCCGCTCAGACCGCCAGGCGCTCAGACCGCCAGGCGGTAGCCGCGCTTGACGACGGTCTCGACGACGCCCGGCCCGAGCGCGGCGCGCAGCCGGGTCACCGCCATCTCCACGGCGTGCCCGTCCCCGCCGCCGGGCAGCCCGCGCACCAGGTCGGGCTTGGCGACGACGGCGCCGGGACGGGCGGCCAGCGCCCGCAGCACCGCCATCGGCCCCGGCGGCAGCTCCACCAGGCGGCCGTCGAGCACGGCGGCGTGCCCGCGGACCTGCAGCGCGGCGTCCCCGACCCGCAGCACCGGGTCGCGCTCGGGCAGCCGGGCGACGACCTCGCGGGCCAGGGCGCCCAGCCGGGAGCGCTCGGGCTGCAGCGTCGGCACCCCGGCGGCGGTCAGCGGGCCGGCGGTGACCGGGCCGACGGCGACCGGCAGCACCCCGCCGGTCAGCGCGGCCACCAGCTCCTCCCGCCGGCCGAGCTCCGTGGCCACCGACAGCAGGCTGGCCGCGGCCGGCGCGCTCGTGAACGTCACCGCGTCGACCGCGCGGGCCGCGACCATCCCGACCAGCCGGCGCAGCGGCGCGACGTCCTCGGGCAGCACCCACCGGTACACCGGCACGGTCAGCACCTCGGCGCCGGTGGCCCGCAGCGCGTCGACGAACTCCGGCAGCGGGTCCCCGTGCAGCTGGACGGCGACCCGGCGCCCGGCCAGCGGGCCCTCGGCGCCGGACAGCAGGTGCTCGAGCACCTCGGCCGAGGACTCCGACGCCGGCGACCACGCGTCGACCAGCCCGCCGCCGCGGATGGCGCCGCGCGCCTTGGGGCCGCGGGCGAGCACCCGGGCGCCGCGCAGGTGCCCGACGAGCGGCAGGTCCCACGCCTCGGCGGCCTCCAGCCAGCCGCGGAACCCCACGCCCGTCGTCGCGACCACCAGGTCCACCGGCGCGGCGAGCACCGCCTCGGTGGCGGCGACCAGCTCGGCGTCGTCAGCCAGCGGCACGATCCGGATCGCCGGGGCGTAGACCACCCGGGCGCCGCGGCGGTCCAGCAGCGCGCCGAGCTCCTCCCGCCGCCGCGCGGCAGTGACCGCCACGGTGTACCCGGCCAGCGGCGCGGGGCCGGCGGCCTGCTCCGGGCCGGCCTGCTCCGGGCCGGGCTGCTCCGGGCCGGTCGCGAGCGCCGGGGCGTCGGGGGAGGAGGTCACCGGTCCATGGTGGCCCGTGGGCGTTGCGGTCGTGTGACGGCCCCTGCACCGCCGGCCGGCCGCGGTGGTGCGACCGGTCAGCGCACGGCCCAGGACGCGATCAGGATGCTGGCGTCGTCCTGCAGCACCCCGCCCTGGTGGTCGAGGACCGCGCGCACCAGCCGGCGGACCGTCTCCGGCGGCGGCTGCCCGGCCGCGGCCGCGCGGGTCAGGAACTCGACCAGCCGCTGCTCGCCGAACCACCGCCCCGCGGCGTCGCGCGCCTCGGTGACGCCGTCGGTGTAGAGCACCAGCCAGTCCCCGGGCTCGAGCACCTCCTCGGCCACCTCGAACGCCGCCGTCCCGAGGCCGAAGGGCACCCGCCCGCCCGCGGTGAGCTCCTTGACCACCCGCCCGCGCCGCAGCAGCAGCGGCGGCGGGTGCCCCGCGCGGACGTAGCGCAGCCGCCCTGTGGTGACGTCGAGCTGGGCGAGCACCCCCGTGACGAAGGCGCTGCCGGTGAAGGTCGTCGCGACCACCTCGTCGACCGCGCGGACCTGGTCGTGCAGGCCGCGCCCGTCCCGCCGCACGCTGCGGGCGGTGGCCAGCGTGGCGGCGCTCATCAGCCCCGCGCCGAGGCCGTGACCCATGGCGTCGAGGACGGTCATCCACACCTCGTCCTCGGCGAGGGCGTAGTCGAAGGCGTCGCCGCCGACGTCGTCGCTCGGCTCGAGCAGGCCGGCCAGGACGAAGGCGTCGGTGGCGGCGGTCAGCGGCGGCAGCTGCTGCCACACCAGCTCGGCCGACGGCGTCCGCGGCCGGCCGCGCCGGCTGCGCTCCAGCACGTCGCCGTAGACGCCCATCGAGGTGGCCAGGTGGGCGACCATCGAGGCCAGCCACCAGCACTGCTCGCGCAGGCCGGGGTCCTCGAGGTCCCGGGCCGCCTCCACCCGCACCTCCAGGACGCCGACCCGGTCCGCGCCGTCGAGCAGCGGCACCCACAGGCGCGGCACGCCGCCGGCCTCCGACGGCAGCGGCTGCCCGTGCTGGAACACCCGCCCGGCCAGCGTGCCGTCGACGGCGATCGGCTCGCCCACCGGCCGGCCGCCGCCGGACAGCTGCACCAGCCGGCGCTGCTCGTGGTCGACGACGTGCACGGCGACGTCGACGCCGAGCACCCGGCCGGCCTGCGCGGCGAGCTGCGGCAGCCGGTCCGGCGGGGCGGTGCGGGCGGCCTCGAGCAGCTGCAGCAGCGCCGCCAGCGGGCCGGTGGTCGGCCGCGGCGGCCGCAGCGCCCGGGAGTAGGGCACCCGGCGGGCCGCGGACAGCTCGTCGAGGCGCTCGTTGACCGCGACCGCCAGCAGGTCGCCGTCGATGTCGGACAGGCACGCCAGCCCGTCCAGGTACGCCTCGACGTCGAACATGTCCGCGTTGCCGCCGAGCTCGAAGTACCGCAGCCACAGCTGCTCGAGGGTGAGGTCGGCGTGGTGCAGCGCGGCCCGCAGCGGCGTCCGCGGGTCCTCGGCGGGGCCGTCGGTCGGGAGCATCAGCGCAGCCGGCGGACGGCGGAGTCGACGATGGCCCGGGCCGCCTGGCGCAGCGTCCCGGCGTCGCCCCCGGAGCGGGACAGGAGCATGGCCAGCGCGGTCTCCTCCCCGACGCCGTGCCGGGCCATGAGCACGCCCTTCGCGGTGCTGACGACGTCGCGGGTGGTCACCGCCAGCCGCAGGTCCTCGCTGGCCCGGCGCGCCTGGTCCCGCGCGGTGACGTGCACGACCAGCAGCGCCGCCTGCGCCGCGGACAGGGTGAGCACCTGCGCGTCGTGGTCGGTGAAGGCGCCGGGGTCGGTGCCGTAGACCTTCAGCGCGCCGACGGTGCGGTCCCCGGCCACCAGCGGGGCGCTGATCGTGGACAGCAGGCCCAGGTCGGTGGCCGCCGCGGCCCAGCGCGGCCAGCGGGGGTCGGTGCACAGGTCGTCGGCGCGCACCAGCGTCCGCTCGGAGGCCGCGGCCAGGCACGGCCCCTCGTCGAGCTCGTACTGCAGCGCGTCGGCGCGCTCGACCAGCGGGTCGGTCGAGCCCGACGACCGCCGGCCGCTGCGGTCGACGATCGAGACGCCCGCGCCGGCCGCCGCCGGGACGGTCTGCAGCACCAGGGCGCTGACGAGGCCCAGTGCGGTGGAGACGGTCTCCTCGGACAGCAGGAGCCCCGCCACGCGGGCGGAGACGACCGACAGCTCGTCGGCCAGGGGGAGCGAACGAGTGGCGTCCTGGGACACGGGCACCTCGCGGGGACCGGCCGTGGCCACCCGGGTGTTCGAGGTGCCGCGGCCTGCAGGCACCCAGGTTAGTGCCGGATCAGCGCAGTGGTGCCGCCGTGTGGCGCGGCACCCGCGCGCCGTCGCGGACGACCAGCCCGCGGCTGACCAGCAGCCGCAGGTGCGCGTCGGTCTCGGTGACGGCGAAGATCCGCATCCGCCGCTCGTACTGCGACCACGGCCGCGACCACGTCAGGTGCGCGGCCAGGTCCCACGGGGTGCTCCCGGGGTGCGCCCGGACCGCGGCCAGCAGCTCGGCCAGCCGGCGTTCGTGGTGCGCGCGCAGCTCGCGGACCCGCCTGGTGAGGCCGCGGAAGCGCCACTCGTGGCCGGGCAGCACCTCGTCGGCCTCCTCCCCGGCGACCCGCTCCAGCGAGGTCAGGTAGTCGCGCAGCGGGTCGGCGGCGCCGCCGGCGTGCGTCGAGACGTTCGGGCTGATGCGGGGGAGGACGTGGTCGCCGGCGAAGAACAGGCCGGTGGCCTCGTCGGCGAAGCACAGGTGCCCGGCGGTGTGCCCGGGCGTGTGGACGGCGCGCAGCGCCCAGCCGGGCAGGTCTGCGCGGTCGCCGTCCTCGAGCAGCCGGTCGGGCAGCGCCAGCCGCCGCCACCGCGCGCGCTCCTCCGGCGTCCCGGCGTCCGCGCGCGCGTCCGCCTCGGGCGCGCCGAGCCCGACGAGGAAGGCGACCTCCACCTCGGTGGACTCCTCGGGGGAGCGGGCGGTGAAGGTGGTCAGGTCGCGGGCGTCGGCCGGGTGCATCGCCACCCACGCGCCCGACGCCTCCCGCACCCGGCCGGCCAGGCCCACGTGGTCCATGTGCATGTGGGTGACCAGCACCCCGCGGACCTCGGTGACGCCGGCGCCGATCCCGGCCAGCCCGGCGCACAGCGCCGCCCAGCTGTCGTCGGCGTCCCAGCCGGTGTCGACCAGGCCCAGCCCGCCGCCGGCCAGCTCGAGCACGTACGCGTTCACCCAGCGCAGCGGGCCGCCCATCGGCACCGGCACCGACCACAGGCCCGGCCGCACCCGCTCGACGGCGGGCACCGACCGCTCGCGCCACGCGGCGCGCTGCGCCTCGCCGGTCACCTCCACGCCGCCCGCGTCCACGCCCCGGCACTCTGCCAGCCCCGGCCGGGCGCGCCGGGCTGGGACCATGGGGGCGTGCCGACGCCGCCCGCCACCCCCACCCGGATCTCCGCCGTCCCCCTCCTCATGCGGGTGGTCTGCACGCTGCTCGCCGTCACGGTCGTCGTCGTCATGGTCGTCACCGCGCTCGTCACCCGGCCCTCGGACGAGCTCAACCCGTTCGACGCCGCCGACCGCGTGGCCATCGCCGGGATCGGCCTGTTCGTCGGCGCGGGGATCCTGCTGCTGGGCCGGCCCCGGGTCGACGCCGACGCCTCGGGCATCCGGGTGCGCAACCTGCTGGGGCAGCGGACGCTGCCCTGGGCGGCGGTGCGCGGCGTCCGGTTCGACCGCCGGGCGTGGGTGGCCACCCTGGAGCTCACCAACGGCGACGCGATGGCGATCACGGCGCTGCAGGCGGTCGACGGCGAGCGCGCGGTCACCGCCGTCGAGGGGCTGCGGGCGCTGCTGGCCGCCGACGTCGCCGCCCGCCCCGCGCCGGCGCACGGCCCGCTGCTGCACGAGTGAGCGCCGTCCCGGCCACCGGAATACCCGGCCCGACCGCGACGCTGTAGCATGGGCGTGCCTCCCCGCTACACGAGGCGCGTGAACCACCCCAGCGGCCCCGCCCCGGGCCGCTGACCAAGAGGAGCCCGCTCCCACCTGGCGCCGTCGAGGCGCCCAGGTCCCCGGTTCGCGGGAGTCCGGCCTGCCCCGGCCGGGACCCCGCGACGTGCCCGGCCCGGCGACGGGCCGGTGCCGCACCGGCGAGACGGGCCCTGTGAGCACCGCTCACGGGGCCCTCGCCGTCTCCGGTGCCCGGGTGGGCGCGACCTCCTCCCGTGTGACAGAGCAGAGGAGAGGCCATCACCGAGCCCCGTATCAACGACCGTATCCGCGTCCCCGAGGTCCGCCTGGTGGGCCCGGAGGGCGAGCAGGTCGGCATCGTGCCGATCGGCGAGGCGCTGCGCCTGGCGCAGGACTCCGAGCTCGACCTCGTCGAGGTCGCGCCGATGGCCCGGCCGCCGGTCGTCAAGCTGATGGACTACGGGAAGTTCAAGTACGAGTCCGCGCAGAAGGCCCGCGAGGCCCGGCGGAACCAGGCGCTCACCGTCATCAAGGAGATGCGGCTGCGCCTGAAGATCGACCCGCACGACTACGAGACCAAGAAGGGCCACGTCGAGCGCTTCCTCAGGAGCGGCGACAAGGTCAAGATCACCGTCATGTTCCGCGGTCGCGAGCAGTCGCGGCCCGAGATGGGCTACCGCCTGCTGCAGCGGCTGGCCGCCGACGTCGCCGAGCTCGGCGTGGTCGAGTCCAACCCCAAGCAGGACGGCCGGAACATGGTCATGGTGATCGCCCCGCACCGGAACCAGGCCGCGACCGACGGCGCGCGCCGTCAGGCCAAGGCCGACCGGGCCGCCGAGGGGCAGACCCCGACGGCCTGACCCGGTCGCACAGCAGGACCGCACCACCGAGACGGCCGGCGTCGTCTCGGCAGCCCCGTGCTGCCGGGCGGCGCCGACACCCACGAACAGGACGACGAGGACATGCCGAAGCAGAAGACCCACAAGGGCACCGCGAAGCGGGTGCGCGTCACGGGCACCGGCAAGATCATGCGCGAGCAGGCCAACAACCAGCACAAGTTCGAGCACAAGAGCTCGCGGCGCAAGCGCCGGCTGGAGAAGGACCAGGTCATGTCCCCGGCCGACACGAAGACCATCAAGAAGCTGCTGGGCATCTGAGCCCCCGCCTCCCGTAACCAGCAAGGAGTTCTCACGTGGCACGCGTGAAGCGGGCGGTCAACGCCCAGAAGAAGCGCCGGACGACCCTCGAGGCCGCCAGCGGGTACCGCGGTCAGCGTTCGCGCCTGTACCGCAAGGCCAAGGAGCAGATCCTCCACTCGGCCACCTACAACTACCGCGACCGCAAGGTGCGCAAGGGTGACTTCCGCAAGCTGTGGATCACCCGCATCAACGCCGCCGCGCGGCAGAACGACATGACCTACAACCGGTTCATGCAGGGCCTGAAGCTGGCCGGCATCGAGCTCGACCGCCGCGTGCTCGCCGAGCTCGCGGTCAACGAGCCGGCCGCCTTCGCCGCCCTGGTGGAGACCGCCCGGGCCGCCGTCGCCGCGGCCCCGGCCGGCGGCGAGCAGGCCGCCTAGAACCACCCCTCCCGGCGCCGTCGGTGCCCGGCCCCCCAGGGCCGGCGCCGGCGGCGTCGGTGCGTGTGGGGGCGGGTGTTCCTGGTCGAGATCACGCGATCTCGCCGCCGGGACGCGCGGGGAACGCCGAGATCGCGCGATCTCGCCGCGGGGCGGCGCCGGTAACGCCGAGATCGCGCGATCTCGACCGAGACGGGAGGACGACGTGAGCGAGCTGCTGACCGAGCGGTCGGGGCGGGTCGCCGCCGCGCGCAAGCTGACCCGGCGCGCCGGCCGCGACGCCGCGGGCGCCTTCCTCGCCGAGGGCCGCCAGGCGGTGTCCGAGGCGCTGGCCACCGCACCGGACGACGTCCGCGAGGTGTTCGCCACCGAGGCCGCGGCCGCCGCGCACCGCGACCTGCTCGCCGGCACGACCGTCCCCGTCCGGCTGGTCACCGACAAGGCGGCGGCGGGCCTGTCCGAGACCGTCACGCCACAGGGCCTGGTCGCCGTGTGCGCCCTGCGCGACCTGCCCGCCGAGCGGCTGGCCGCCGACCCGCCCGCGCTCGCCGTCGGCCTGGCCGGCCTGGCCGACCCCGGCAACGCCGGCACCGTGCTGCGCACCGCCGACGCCTGCGGTGCCGGCGCGGTGGTGTTCGGCGCCGGGTCCGCCGACCCGTACGGCGGCAAGGCGGTCCGGTCCAGCGCGGGCAGCCTGTTCCACGTCGACGTCGTCCGGGGCGCGCCGCTGGAACCGCTGGTCGCCGGCCTGCGGGCCCGCGGGGTCACCGTGCTGGCCGCCGACGGCGGGGGCGAGGCCGCCCTCGACGAGCTGGGGGACACCCTCGCCGGGCCGGTCCTGTGGCTGTTCGGCAACGAGGCGCGCGGCGTCCCGCCGGAGCTGGCCGCGGCCTCCGACGCCCGGGTGCGGATCCCGATGCGCGGCCGCGCCGAGAGCCTCAACCTGGCCGCCGCCGCGGCCATCTGCCTCTACGCCACCCAGCTCGCCCAGGGCTGAGAGGCTGCGCGGGTGGACGACGCCGCCAAGACCACCCTGCTGCGCTACCTGACCACCGCCCGCGAGGCGCTGCTGTGGAAGCTCGAGGGGCTGTCCGAGTACGACGTCCGCCGGCCGCTGACGGCCACCGGCACCAACCTGCTCGGCCTGGTCAAGCACCTGGCCTGCGTGGAGGCCGGCTACCTCGGCAACGTCGTGGGCCGGCCGTTCCCCGAGCCGATGGTGTGGGACGACCCGGACGCCGGGGACGACGACGACCTCTGGGTGCGCGCGGACGAGTCGCGCGCGGACGTCCTGGCGCTGTACGCCCGGGCCACCGCGCACGCCGACGCCGCCGTGGCCGCACTGCCGCTCGACGCGACCGGCGAGGTGCCGTGGTGGCCCGAGGACCGGCGGCACCCCACGCTGCACACGCTGCTGGTGCACGTGCTCGCCGAGGTGGCCCGGCACGCCGGGCACGCCGACGTGCTGCGCGAGGGCCTCGACGGCGCGGCCGGCCTGCGGCGGGACAACGACAACCTCACCCGCGACGGCGACGCCGACCGCGCCGCCTACGTCGCACGGGTGGAGGAGGCCGCGGCCGCGTTCCGGTGAGGACGGCGCGCCGCCGACGCCTTCCCGCCGCGGATCGGGAACGGCAGGGTGCAGGTCTCGAGCCGGCCCCCCCGGGGCGGCCGACGTCCCCGGGACGGAGGGCAGCTGCCATCGCGAGATCCGCGCAGGGCCTCGACGACGACCCGCGGCCGGCCGCGGACGGACGGCGCGCCCGCTGGACCGAGCACCGCCGCGCCCGCCGGGCGGAGCTGACCGGCGCCGCCGTCGAGGCGGTCCGCGCGGCCGGCCCGGGCTTCGCCGTGGACGACGTCGCCCGCGCCGCCGGGGTGTCGAAGACGGTCATCTACCGCTACTTCGCCGACAAGGACGAGCTGGTCGACGCCGTCCTCGAGCGCATCTCCTCGGCGATCCTGCTGCCGCGGCTGCTCGGCGAGCTGGCCACCGGGCGGCGCGACGACGTCGAGCGGCTGCGCGCCGTCATCGCCGCGTTCGTGCGGCTGGTCGAGGACGAGCCGGAGCTCTACCGCTTCGCCTACGCCTCGGCCGGCCGCACCGGGCGCCCGGACCTGGTGGCCGCCACCGAGCGGGAGGTCGCCAGCGCGCTCGCGGCGCTGCTCGGCGAGCGGCTGGCCGCCGCGGGCCGGCCGACCGGTGCCGCGACGACGTGGGCCTACGGCGTCGTCGGCATGGTGCAGCTGGCCGCGCACTGGTGGTCGGGCACCCGCGAGGTGCCCGCCGCCGAGCTGGTCGAGCAGCTGACCGCGCTGGCCGCCGGGGGACTGGTCGGCCTGCTGCCCCCGGCCTGAGTTCCCCTGGGCCCCACGCTCAGGCGGCCGCGGTCTCGCGCTCCTCGAGCCGGTCGAAGGGCGTGAGCGTGCCGTCGCGGGCGAGGTCGCGGGCCCGCCGGGCGCGCGTCGCCAGCCGGGCCAGCGCCAGCGCGACGTAGACGCCGGAGAGCACGAGCACCAGCACCCGGTCGGCGTCGGCGGGCAGCACGATGCTGCCGGCGAACTGCACCGCGAACAGCACGAACAGGGTGGCCGCCCCCGTCGTCGTCAGCCGCAGGCCGACCAGCAGCGAGACGGCGAACAGCGATTGCGCGGCGGTGAGCAGCAGCTCGGTGCGCTGCTGGGTGTCCAGCGGCAGGCCGTGCAGGCCCGTCGAGGACAGGGCGAACGCCAGCGGGATCGTGCCGACCAGCAGCGTCCACTGGTTGACCTTGCTCGACAGCAGCGTGCCCAGGGAGTCCGAGGCGCGCAGCCGCCAGGCGTACAGGCAGGCGACGATCAGCTCCGGCGACTCGCTGGCCAGCGGCGCCACCCACTGCACGAGCAGGAACTCGTCGACGCCGAGCGCCGCGCCGGTCTCCACCAGCGACTCGGCGAAGTGCTCGGCGCAGGCCAGGATGACCAGCGCGGCGACGGCGAACACCGCGGCCACCCAGGTGCGCCGGCGGCGCCGCGGCTGCTCGCCGAGCCAGCGCGAGGTGCCGATGAGGTCGGGGTCCTCGGCCGGCGCCTGGGCCAGCCGGCGGGCGTAGAGCACGAACACGGTCACGAGCACGACGGCGTCGACCAGGGTGAGGCTCGAGCGCAGCGGCAGGTGCAGCGAGTAGAGGGTGGCGACGCCGAGGAAGACGACCTCCGGCGACATCGTGGCCGCCAGCCGCACCTCCCGGCGGGGCGCCCGCTGCGCGGCGTCGTCCCCGGCGCGGCGGCGGCGCGCGACCGCCAGCGCCGCCACCACCACGACCAGCGGCCAGCCGACGCCGACCAGCACCCGGTTGGCGCCGGTCATGTTGGCCAGCGCCAGCGAGCAGGCGTCCTCGCCGCCGTCCGGGGGCGTGCAGGAGCCGGTGTCGCCGTAGGTGGTGCCGGCGGTCCAGGTGAAGACGAAGTCGACGGCGTACTCGGGCAGCACCGCCAGCAGCGCGAGCAGCGCCAGCGCGAGGCCGGCCGAGATGTCCACCTGGGCGGCCTCGGCGGCCCACGACAGCAGGAACGCCGCGCCGACGATCGCCGTCCCGAACAGCAGTGCCTGCAGCGGCGCGGACAGGTCGGGAGCGGGCAGGCCCAGGTAGGCGGCGGCCCCGAGCCACGCGCCGGGCAGCGTCACGAGCGTCGCCAGGCCCAGGGGGGTGGGCGGCCGGCGGCGGGAGTCGGGCACGGGCGGACCTCCGGGGCACGGGCGGGGGACGACGCCGGTGCGCCGTCGCCCGCCCCTACCCGCCCCGCGCCGGGGCGCACCCCTACGGCAGGACCGGCTCCCGCGGCGGCACCGGCGCGGCCCCCGCGGCGACCCGCGCGGTGGCGGCCCGGGCGGCGGCGTCGCGGGTGACCGCCTTGCGGTCGTACATGCTCAGGTCGGCGCGGTGCAGCAGGTCGGCGAACACGACGCCGTCCGCGGGGCAGACGCTGACCCCGATGCTCGCGCCCACGTGCACCTCCGTGCCGCGCAGCGGCACCGGGCGGCGGATCGAGGCGGCGAGCTCGTCGGCGACCCGCCGCGCCTCCTCCCGCGCCGTCTCCGGCCGCAGGTCCGGCAGCGCGACGAGGAACTCGTCGCCGCCCAGCCGGGCCAGCAGGTCGCGGCGGCGGACCCGCTCGCGCAGGCGGCGGGCGACCACCTGCAGCAGCTCGTCGCCGGCGGCGTGGCCGAGCCGGTCGTTGACCGCCTTGAACCCGTCGAGGTCGACGAACAGCAGGCCGAGCGCGTCGCCGCGGGCGCGGGCCTCCCAGATGGCGGCCTCCACCTGCTCCTCCAGGCGGCGCCGGTTGGGCAGCCCGGTCAGCGGGTCGGTGTAGGCCAGCTCCTGGATGCGGGCCAGCGCGGCCGACGTCCGGTCGCGCTCGCGGACCAGCGCCCGCTCGGCCTCCACGCGCGCGGTGACGTCCACCTGCACGCCGATGTACTGGACGACGGTGCCGTCGGCGTCGTGCACCGGCGCGAGGTGCAGCTCGTTCCACCACGGCGCCCGGTCCGCGCCGCGCACGTTGAGCAGCGTCTCCCGGCACGACCGCCCGGCCTCGACCGCGGCGCGGACGCGCGCGACCGCCCCCGGGTCGGTGTCGGGGTGCTGCAGCAGCCGGCAGTTGCGGCCGAGGATCTCCTCCGACGACAGGCCGGCCAGCTGCCGGAAGGCCTCGTTGGCGTAGACGATCGGCTGGTCGGGCAGCCGCACGTCGACGACGGTCACCCCGCTCGGCGTGGCCTCCAGGGCGCGGCGCAGGAGCACCTCCGCCTGCGTGGTGCCCACGGCGAGGCCGGTGGCCGCCGGGCCCGCCGCCACGGCGGGACGGGGCGCGACGGCCGCCGCGGGGAGGGCGTCGCCGGCCCGCGGGGCCACCCGGGACAGCAGCGACGACGCCGCGCGGGACACCGTCGTGCGCTCGTAGGTCAGCGCGTACTCGAAGGTGCGCTCCAGGTCGGGGCCGTCGTCGCCGAGGTCGCGGGCCAGCAGTGCGGCGCTGAAGTGCGGGGACAGGACGGCGACGTCCCACTCGCCGCGGACCGGGTCGTCGTCGGCGAGGTGCGCGCCGCGCAGGCCCGGCAGCGGCTCCACGGGCAGGTCCTCGCCCAGGGCGCAGACGAAGCCGGTGCGCTCCACCAGGTCGCGGTAGCGCTGGGTGGTGGAGACGGTGAAGTGGCGGGCCTCCTGGAAGGTCGCGGCGACCACGCAGGTCTCGCCCAGGCGCATGGCCTCCCGCTCCAGCTGCTTGGACAGCTCGATGAGCAGGGCCTTGGGCGCGCGGCGCAGCGGGACGTCGTCGGGCAGGCAGGCGAACGGGGACACCGCGCCGACCGCGCCGGTGGGCCGTCCGGCGCCGGGCAGCACCAGCTCGCCGACGGGGAGCCCCGGGGCCGCGCCCGGGCCGGGGCGGCCGACGTGCCAGCCCTGGCCGAGGGTGGCGCCCAGCCCGCGGGCGTAGGCCAGGTGCTCGGCGGTCTCGATGCCCTCGGCGAGCACCACGGCGCCGCTGCGCTCGGCGTAGGCGTTGACCGCGTTCATGATCTCGGCGATCGCCGGGCCGGGGCGCTCCTGCACCAGGCGCAGGTCGAGCTTGACGACGTCGGGGCACAGCAGCGGCAGGAACGCCAGCGACATCGACTCGGCGCCGACGTCGTCCACGGCGATGGCCCAGCCCAGCTCCCGCACCCGCTCGACGGTGCGCAGCAGCTCGGCCGGCCGGGCCGCGATCGCCCGCTCGGTGATCTCCATGACCACCCGCAGGTCGCCGGGCGCGCCCTCGGCGATGGCGACGAGGTCGGCCAGCGGCGCGGTGTCGAGCACCTCGGGCTCGACGTTGACGAAGACGGTCAGCGGCGCGACGAGCCCGCCGTCGACGGCGCCGCGGAAGGCGGCCGCGCGGCAGGCCTCGTCCAGCTCCGCGAGCCGGCCGGCGCCGCGGGCCGCGGCGAACAGCGCGTCGGGCCGCTCCAGCGGGCCGACCGGGCCGCGTGCGAGGGCCTCGTAGGCCACCACCCGCCCGGTGTCGATCTCGACGATGGGCTGGAAGACGCTGCGCACGCCGCGCAGGGCCTGCTCGAGGACGGTGTCGTGTCCGGGCTGCGCCGGTGCCTCCTGGGGGCGGGTCACGTCCGGGTCGTCGGCAGCGGGTCCCCGTCCCGACACCCGACGGTCCGCCGGCGTCCCCCGGGAGGGTCAGGCGGGCAGCGCGATGAGGACGACGGCGGCCGCCGCGACGGCCAGCCCGGCCCGCTGCGCCCCGGCCAGCCGCTCGCGCAGCACCACCTGCGCCAGAACGACCGTGCTCGCCGGGTACAGCGAGGCCAGCACGCCGGTGACCGCCAGCTGCTCGCCGACCTGGGTAGCGACGAGGAACAGCGCGTTGGCCGTCATGTCGGCGACGCCGGCGAGCACCACGACCGGCAGCACGCGGCGGGACACGAGCAGCGAGCGGCCCGAGGCCAGCGCGAGCCCGCCGATCAGCAGCACCGACACCACGCGGGCGGACAGCAGCGGGCTCAGTCCCGAGTCCTCGCCGGTGCGGTCCAGGAGCACGAAGAACAGCCCGAAACCGGCACCCGCGGTCAGCGCGGGCGCGACGCTGCCCAGCCGCGCGGTGCGCAGCGAGGCCAGCCCGCCCTCGGCCGCGACGAGCACCACCGCGACCAGCGCCAGCAGGATCCCGAGCGCGGCCAGGACCCCGATGCGCTCGCCGAGCAGCAGGCCGCCGACCACCGGCAGCGCCGCGGCCGCGACCGCCGTCACCGGGGCCACCACGCTCATCACGCCGGTCGCCAGCGAGCGGTAGAACAGCAGCAGCCCGGCCCCGCCGGCGACGCCCGCGGCCGCGCCCCAGCCGAGGTCGGCCGGCGTGGGGCTGCCGCCGAGCCAGGGGAGCAGCAGCACGACGGCGACCAGTCCGGCGGCCTGCGACAGCGCGACGACGGCGGCCGCGGTGGCGCGCCGGCTGGCGATCCCCCCGCAGAAGTCGGCCATCCCGTAGACGACGGCCGAGGCCAGCGCCAGCACCACCGCCATCCGGTGCGCCTCCCCAGTCCTCGTCCCGCCTGCCCGCCGATCCTGGCAGCCGCCGCCTCCCGCCCCGCCCTCCGGTCGAGATCGCGCGATCTCGCACC
>NZ_JBJGZB010000023.1:0-63421 GCF_054050295.1 Geodermatophilus sp. SYSU D01045 | reverse complement strand
CGCCGCGACGGCGTCGCGTGGGTGACCACCACCGGCGGGGCCGCCCCCCCCCCCCCGGGGCCCCCCCCCCCCCCGCCCCCCCCGGGGGGCGCGCGGCGGCCCCCCCCCCCCGAGGGGACGGCGGGCCCTGGCGAGGTGCTCCTCGTTCAGCCGCGGCGGACGGTCAGGCCCTCCTCGGCCAGGTCGTCCGGCGCGTCGACGACGACCTCGTCACCGTCGCGGATCTCCCCGGCCAGCAGCGCGCGGGCCAGCGGGTCGCCGATCGCGGACTGCACCAGCCGGCGCAGCGGGCGGGCGCCGTAGACCGGGTCGAACCCGTTGAGCGCCAGCCACTCGCGGGCGGCCTCGGTGACGGTCAGCGTCAGCCGGCGGGCGGCCAGCCGGCGGGCGAGCACGCCCACCTGGATCTCGACGATCCCGGCCAGCTCCTCGCTGCCCAGCGCCCGGAACACCACGACGTCGTCGAGGCGGTTGAGGAACTCGGGCTTGAAGTGCGACCGGACGACGTCCATGACCGCGGACCGCCGCGCCTCCTCCGGCAGCGACTGGTCGGCGATCAGCTGCGAGCCGAGGTTCGACGTCAGGATCAGGAGGGTGTTGCGGAAGTCCACCGTCCGCCCCTGGCCGTCGGTGAGCCGGCCGTCGTCGAGGACCTGCAGCAGCACGTCGAAGACGTCGGGGTGGGCCTTCTCCACCTCGTCGAGCAGCACGACGGTGTAGGGCCGCCGCCGGACCGCCTCGGTGAGCTGACCGCCGGCCTCGTAGCCGACGTAGCCCGGAGGGGCGCCGACCAGCCGGGCCACCGAGTGCTTCTCGGAGTACTCGCTCATGTCGACGCGGACCATCGCCCGCTCGTCGTCGAACAGGAACTCCGCCAGCGCCTTGGCCAGCTCGGTCTTGCCGACGCCGGTGGGGCCGAGGAAGAGGAACGAGCCGGTGGGCCGGTCGGGGTCGGCGATGCCCGACCGCGCGCGGCGGACGGCGTCGGAGACGGCGCGGACGGCGTCGGGCTGGCCGACGACCCGCTCCCCGAGCTCGTCCTCCATCCGCAGCAGCTTCGCCGTCTCGCCCTCGAGCAACCGGCCGGCGGGGATGCCGGTCCAGGCCTGGACGACCTCGGCGATGTCGTCGGGACCGACCTCCTCCTTGAGCATGGAGGCCTGGGCGGCGACCTCGTCCTCGGCCGCGGCGAGCGCCTTCTCCAGCTGCGGCATCCGGCCGTAGCGGAGCTCGGCGACGCGCGCGAGGTCGCCGTCGCGCTCGGCGCGCTCGGACTCGGTGCGCAACCGCTCCAGCTCCTCCTTGTGCTGCTGGATGCGGACGATCGCGCTCTTGTCCTGCTGCCAGCGGGCGGTCAGCTCGGCGAGCTCCTGGCGCCGGTCGGCCAGGTCGGCGCGCAGCGCGGCCAGCCGGTCGAGGGACGACGGGTCGTCCTCCTTGGCCAGCGCCATCTCCTCGATCTCCATGCGGCGCACGGCGCGCTCGACCTCGTCGACCTCGACCGGGCGGCTGTCGATCTCCATCCGCAGCCGGCTGGCCGCCTCGTCGACCAGGTCGATCGCCTTGTCGGGGAGGAAGCGGGCCGTGACGTACCGGTCCGACAGCGTGGCGGCGGCGACGATCGCGGCGTCGGTGATCCGGACGCCGTGGTGCACCTCGTAGCGCTCCTTGAGTCCGCGCAGGATGCCGATCGTGTCCTCGACCGAGGGCTCGCCGACGAGGACCTGCTGGAAGCGGCGCTCCAGCGCCGGGTCCTTCTCGATGTGCTCGCGGTACTCGTCGAGCGTGGTCGCGCCGACCATGCGCAGCTCGCCGCGGGCGAGCATCGGCTTGATCATGTTGCCGGCGTCCATGGCCGAGTCCCCGGTGGCCCCGGCGCCGACGATGGTGTGCAGCTCGTCGATGAAGGTGACGACCTGGCCCTCGGACTCGGCGATCTCCTGCAGGACGGCCTTGAGCCGCTCCTCGAACTCGCCGCGGTACTTGGCGCCGGCGACCATGCTCGCCAGGTCCAGCGCCATCAGCCGCTTGCCCTTGAGGCTCTCGGGGACGTCGCCGGCCACGATCCGCTGGGCCAGGCCCTCGACGATCGCCGTCTTGCCGACGCCGGGCTCGCCGATGAGGACCGGGTTGTTCTTGGTGCGGCGGGAGAGCACCTGCACGACGCGGCGGATCTCGGTGTCCCGGCCGATGACCGGGTCGATCTTCCCCTCGCGGGCGCGCTCGGTGAGGTCGACGGCGTACTTCTCCAGCGCCTGGAAGGTGCTCTCGGGGTCGGCCGTGGTGACCTTGCGGTTGCCGCGCACGGTGCGGAAGGCGGCCAGCAGCGCGTCGCGGGTGGCCCCGGCGCTGGTGAGCACGGTGCCCGCCTCGCCCTCGGAGCCGGCCAGGCCGACCAGCAGGTGCTCGGTGGAGACGTACTCGTCGCCCAGCGCGCTCGCCTGCTCGCCGGCGGCGTTGACCACCCGCAGCAGCTCACGCGACGGCGACGGCGCGGCGACGGTGGCGCCGCTGACGCTCGGCATGCGGCGCAGGGCGGCCTCGGCCTTGGCCCGGACGTCGGCCGGGTCGGCGCCGACGGCGGTCAGCAGCGGGCCGGCGATGCCGTCGCTCTGCTGCAGCAGCGCGACGAGCAGGTGCAGGGGCTCCAGCGCCGCCTGCCCCCGGTCGACCGCCAGCCGCTGGGCGGCCGCGAACGCCTCCTGCGAACGGGTGGTCAGCTTGCTCTCCATGGTCGGTGCGGTCGGTCCTCTCCTCGGCGCGCCGGGCTCCCCGGCGGGGGTCGCTGTCGACCGGTCCAACGGACCGGAGGTTGAGTCTGTTCCGCTCAACCCGGGTCCCGACAGGGGGTTCCCCGAGGGTTGACATCCGACGCAACTGCATGCCACGCGACCGGATCGTCCCTACACTCGTGTCATGACGACGACGAGCGGGGACCCGCACCTCCCCGCCCCGAGCGTGGCCCTGGACGACCAGCTGTGCTTCGCGCTGTACGCAGCGTCGCGCGCGATGACCGCCCGGTACCGGCCGATGCTCGAGGAGCTCGGGCTGACCTATCCCCAGTACCTGGTCATGATGCTGCTCTGGGAAGAGGACCACCAGACCGTCGGCCAGCTCGGCGCCCGCCTGGCACTCGACAGCGGCACGCTGTCCCCGCTGCTCAAGCGGCTCACGGCGGCCGGCCTGGTCACGCGCCACCGGCGGGTGGAGGACGAGCGGTCGGTGGCCATCGCCCTCACCGACGCCGGCCGGGCCCTGCGCGACAAGGCCTTCGCGATCTCGCAGGACATGATCTGCGCGCTCGACCTGGACGTGGAGTCCTTCTCCGACCTCAAGCAGACGCTCAACGTGCTGACCCAGCGGGTCACCGAGGCGCCGCGCGCGCTGTGACCGGCCGGCGGGTTGCCCTCAACCCACCGGGGTAGGGCCGCGGGGTCCCGCGCGCCGGCGAGACGATGCCGGCGCGCCCTCCGACCGGAAGGCAGCCCGATGCCCACCCGCACCGCCCGCACCGCCTGGAACGGCACCCTCCAGGACGGCTCCGGCCAGGTCGAGCTGACCAGCTCGAAGCTCGGCACCTTCGACGTGAGCTGGCCGAAGCGCACCGCCGACGAGGCCGGCGGCTCCACCAGCCCCGAGGAGCTCGTCGCCGCGGCCCACTCCGCCTGCTTCTCGATGGCCCTGTCGAACGAGATCGCGAAGGCCGGCGGCACGCCTCAGTCGCTCGACGTCACCGCCGACGTCACGCTCGGCCTCCAGGACGGCGCCACGATCACCGGCATCAAACTGACCGTCCGCGCCGAGGTCGAGGGCCTCGACGCCGGCGGGTTCGAGCAGGCCGCCCAGGCGGCGAAGGCCGGCTGCCCGGTCAGCAAGGCCCTGGCCGGCGTCGACATCACCCTGGACGCCGCTCTCGAGTCCTGACCCCGTGACCACGGCGGCCCGCTCCCCGGAGGGAGCGGGCCGCCGTCCGTCCGCGTGCCTGCTTCAGCGGGCGGTGCCGACCGCCTCGTCGTCGGCGAGCGCGGGGCGGGACTCGCGGGCCAGCCGCTCCTCGCCGCTCTCGGTGCGCAGGGCCACCTCGCGGATGAGCAGGATGGCCGCGACGGCGACCACCGCGATGACCGCGGAGACGAGGAAGACCCGGCCGGTCGCGTCGCCGTAGGAGACCCGGATGAGCTCCTGGATGGCCGGCGGCGCGTCCTCCAGGCCGGCGAGGCCGACGCTGCCCGAGCCGCTGTCCGCGGCGGCCACCTCCGGCGGCAGGCCGGCGGTGATCAGGTTGGTCACCCGGTTGCTGAGCACCGCGCCGAGCACCGAGACGCCGACGGTGCCGCCGAGGCTGCGGAAGAACGCCACCGCCGACGACGCCGCGCCGAGGTCGCTCGCGGCCACGGTGTTCTGCACCGCGAGGACCAGGTTCTGCATGGTCATCCCGATGCCGACGCCGAGGACGAACAGGAAGACGCCGAGCAGCACCATGTCCGTCTCGTGGTCGACGGTCGCCAGCAGGCCGAACCCGGCGACGACGAGCAGCGACCCGGCCACCAGGAACCGCTTCCACCGGCCGTGGCGGGTGATGAGGATGCCCGAGACGGTGGAGGAGACGAGCAGGCCGCCGACCATGGGGATCGTCAGCAGGCCGGCCGCCGTCGGCGAGTAGCCGCGGGAGATCTGCAGGTACTGGCCGAGGAAGACGGTCGACCCGAACATCGCCACACCGATCGCGACGCTGGCCATGATGGCGAGGGTCGTCGTCCGGTCGCGGAACAGCCGCAGCGGCACGATCGGCTCGGCCGCCCGCAGCTCGGTCACCACGAAGGCGACGATGGCGAGCGCGCTGCCGGTGAGGAACAGCGCCGTCTCGAGCGAGGCCCACGCGAACCGGTCGCCGGCGAGGGTGACCCAGATGAGCAGGCCGGAGACGCCGGCGGTGAGCAACGCGGCGCCGAGGTGGTCGATGCGGACCCGGCGCCTGGTCACCGGCAGGTGCAGCGTGCGCTGGAGCAGCACCAGCGCCACGGCGGCGAAGGGCACGCCGACGTAGAAGCACCACCGCCAGCCCAGCCAGCTGGTGTCGACCAGCAGGCCGCCGAGCAGCGGGCCGCCGACGGTGGCCACGGCCATGACGGCGCCGAGCAGGCCGGAGTACCGGCCGCGCTCGCGGGGGCTGATCATCGCGGCCATCGCGATCTGCACCAGCGCCTGCAGGCCGCCGAGGCCCACCCCCTGGAGCACGCGCCAGCCGATGAGCGTGCCCACCGACTGCGACAGGCCGGCGAGCATCGAGCCGACGATGAAGACCACGATCGACAGCTGGATCAGCAGCTTCTTGCTGAACAGGTCGGCGAGCTTGCCCCAGATCGGCGTGGACGCGGTCGAGGCGAGCAGGGTCGCGGTGACGACCCACGTGTACTGGCTCTGGCTGCCCCGCAGGTCGGTGATGATCGTGGGCAGGGCGTTGGAGACGACGGTCGAGGACAGGAACGCCACGAACATCGCCAGCAACATCCCCGAGAGGGCCTCGAGGATCTGCCGGTGCGTCATGCGGCCCTGCTGTTCGGCGGGCGCCTCCGCCGCTGGGGCGGCGACGGCGGGCTCGCGGGTGGTGGTCACGGTGCTCCTGGTCGGCGCGGGATCGGGTGGGGACGGCGGCCCGGACGGGCGGGTGGTGGTCACGAGGCGGCCCCCACGGCGTGCGGGGAGCGGACGGTGGGCGGCGCGGCGCGGTCGATGTCGTCGGACAGCCGCTCGAGCAGCTCGGTGAGGCGGCGGGCGTCGTCCTCGTCCCAGCCGGCGAGGGCGTGGACGGCCCACCGCGAGCGCAGCGCGCGGGCCTGCGCGAGGGCGGTGGCGCCGGCGGCGGAGAGCCGGATGAGGCTGGCGCGGCCGTCGCGGGGGTCGGGCCGGCGCTCGACCAGGCCGGCCCGCTCGAGGGTGGCGACCTGACGGCTGGCGACCGAGACGTCGACGCCGGCCTGCACGGCCAGCGCGCTGCAGCGCTGCTCGCCGTCGCGCTCGAGCGGGACGAGCAGCGCCCAGCCGAAGGAGGGCAGCTCCCCGGAGACGGAGTCCGCGGCCCGGCTGGACACGTGCCGGCCGGCCCGGACGAGGCGCGCGATGCCGGTGGTGAGCCGCTCGCACGTCTGGGAGGTGAGGGGCATGGCGTCCTCGGGGAAGAGGTGATTGCAGACCGCAACATACATCAGGTTGGTTGCTGTCTACAACCTCATGCCCGTCCGGTGGATTCCCCTCCCACGCACGACGGCGCCCGGACCGAGGTGGTCCGGGCGCCGTCGTGGGATCAGGGGCGGTTCAGGGAGCGCCGGCCGCGGCGTCCCCGGCCTCGCGGGCCTCGCCGAGCCGGTTGAGCCGGGCCAGGAGCTCGCCCAGCCGGGCGACGTCCTCGGCCGGCCAGCCGGACAGGTCGGCCTCCCAGCGCTCCCGGCGGGCGTCGCGGATCCGGGCCAGCCGGGCCGCACCCTCGGGTGACGGGGTGAGGACCTGCGCCCGCCCGTCGGCCGGGTCGGGCTCGCGGTCGACCATGCCGAGCGCCACGAGCGAGGACACCTGGCGGCTGACCGTGCTCTTGTCCAGGCCGAGCCGGGCGACCAGGTCGCTGGCGCGCAGCGGGCCGGCGTCGGCCAGCAGCGCGAGCAGGCCGTAGGCGGCGCCGTCGAGGTCGGGGTGCAGCTCGCGGGCGAGCCGGGCCGAGATGGCCCGCGACCGGCGCAGCAGCAGGCCGATCTCGCGCTCCAGCCGCACGAAGGACTCGTGCTGCCGCTCCGGGCGCGTGCTCGTCACGTCTCCCTGGACGACGCCGCCGCCGCCGGGGTTCCCGCTCACCGCTGCGCCTCCCTCGGGCGCCAGACGACCAGCGCGGAGGTGCTCTGCCGCCGCACCGGCACGAGGTCGGTGCCGACCAGGTCCCGGCCGTAGCCGCTGCGGATCGCCGTCTCCGCGGCGATCCGCCGGTGCTCGGACTCCTCGAGCTCGGCGACCAGCTCGTGCACCCGCTGCTGCAGGGCCTCGACCTGGGACTCCAGGTCGATGATCCGCTTGATGCCGGCCAGGTTGACGCCGTCCTCCTGGGACAGCCGCTGGACCTCGCGCAGCAGCGCGACGTCCCGCGGGCTGTAGCGCCGGCCGCCGCCCGCCGTGCGGCCCGGGGTGACCAGGCCGAGCCGGTCGTACTGGCGGAGCGTCTGGGCGTGCATGCCGGCCAGCTGCGCGGCCACCGAGATGACGAACACCGGAGCGTCGTCGGCGACGGCGCGGCTCGCCTCGGCGCGGTCGCGGTCCTCCGTGCCCGCGGCGCTCACCGGGTGCTCCCGCGGTCGGCGTTGCGCTGCGTGGCCGCGGTGATCTGCGGCCGCGGGTCACCCAGTTCGGCGTCGAGGGTCTTCACCGCCCGCTCGGCCTCGGCCGAGAGCCGCTGCGGGACGGCGACCTCGACGGTCACCAGCAGGTCGCCGGTGCGGCCGCGGCCGGGCACGCCCCGCCCCCGGACCCGCAGCGTGCGGCCGCTCGCCGTGCCGGCGGGCACCTTGAGCGTCACGTTGCCGTCCAGGGTCGGCACGGTCAGCGTCGTGCCGAGGACCGCCTCGGGGAAGGTGACCGGCACGGTGAGCGTGACGTCGTCGCCCTTGCGGCCGAACAGCTCGTGGTCGCTGACGTGCACGACCACGAACAGGTCGCCGGCGGGGCCGCCCCGCCGTCCCGGTGCGCCCTTGCCGGCCAGCCGGATCCGCTGCCCGTCCTTGACGCCGGCCGGGATCCGCACGGTGATCGTGCGGGTCTGGGTGGTGACGCCGTCGCCCTGGCAGGTCGGGCACGGGTCGTCGACCACCTGACCGGTGCCGCGGCAGTTGCGGCACGGCTCGGAGAACGCGAACGCGCCCTGGCTGCGGCTGGTGACGCCGGCGCCGCCGCACACCTCGCAGGTGTGCGGCGCGGTGCCCGGGCGGGCGCCGCTGCCGGCGCAGGTCGGGCAGGTGCCCGGGCTCTGCATCCGCAGCGGCACGGTGACGCCGAGGACGGCCTCCTCGAAGGAGAGGGTGGCCTCGGTCTCGACGTCCTGCCCGCGGGCCGGCCCGGACGCCGCCTGGGAGCGGGCCCGGGCCGACCCCGGCGCGGCACCGCCGAAGAGGTTGCCGAACAGGTCGCCGAGCCCGCCGCCCCCGCTGCGCGTCCCGGTGCCCCCGGCGCCGCCGCCGAAGAGGTCGCCCAGGTCGAACGGCTGTCCGCCGCCGGCCCCGCCGGGGAAGCCCCCGGGGAACCCGGCGCGGGCCCCGGCGCCGCCCGAGCCGAACAGCCGGCGGGCGTCGTCGTACTCCGCCCGCCGCTTGGGGTCCGACAGCACGTCGTAGGCCTCGGAGACCTCCTTGAAGCGCGCCTCGGCCTGCGTGTTGCCCGGGTTCTTGTCCGGGTGCAGGTCGCGGGCGAGCTTGCGGTAGGCCTTCTTGATCTCCGCCGCGTCGGCGCCCTGGGAGACGCCCAGCGCGGCGTAGTAGTCCTTCTCGATGAAGTCCCGGGTGCTCATCGGACGCCTCCTCTCTGCGTCTGGTGGCGGCCGGTCAGCCGGCGGCCGGGGTCTCCCCCGGCACGCCGCCGCCGGTCGCCTCCTGCTCGGGAGCGGCCGCCGCGCCGCCCTCCGGGTCGGTCACGGACACCATGGCCGTGCGCAGCACGCGCTCGCCCCGGCGGAAACCCTGCCGCAGGACCGTCGTCGCGGTGGGCACGGTGACCTGGTCGGACGTGTCGTGCAGGACGGCCTCGTGCAGCGCGGGGTCGAACGGGTCGCCCGCGACGCCGAACGCCTCCACGCCCAGGCCGTCGAGCAGCCCGAGCACGCGGTCGGCGACCACCTTGAAGGCGCCGGTCAGGTCGCCGTGGTCCCGGGCCCGCTCGATGTCGTCGACGATCGGGAACAGCTGGGCGGCGAACCGCTCGGCCGCCTGGTCGACGACGAGCTGCCGGTCCCGGTCGACCCGCCGCCGGTAGTTGGCGTACTCGGCGGTGACCCGCTGCAGGTCCTCGGTGCGCTCGGTCAGCTGGCGCGACAGGTCGCCGTCCGCGGCGCTGTCGCCGACCGGCGCGGCCGGGGCCTCCGGGGCGGCGGTCTGGTTCTCGGTCATCTGCTCCCCTGGCGATGGGTGGGCCGGTGGCTGTGCCGGAGCCGGGCGGGGCGGGACGCCGGCCGGCTGCTCGCCGGCCGGCGTCCGCACCTCACCGCTGACGGGGTCGATCCGCCGCTTGTCCCGGATCACGACCCGCGGCTGCTCGTCCCCCTGGCTCATCGGCGGTCGGTGTCCTCGTCGACGATCTCGGCGTCGACGACGTCGTCGTCGCCGGACGGGGCCGACGCGCCGAACCCGTCACCGGAGGCACCCGCGGCACCCGCGGCACCGGCGCCGTCACCGGCGCCCGCCTGGGCCTGCTGGGCGTAGAGCGCGCCGCCGACCTCCTGCGAGACGCGGGCGACCTTCTCCTGCGCCGACTTGATCGCGGCGATGTCCGAGCCGCCGAGGGCGGAGCGCAGCTCGGTCAGGGCCTCGCCGAGCTCCTCCTTCTTGTCGGCCGGGATGCGCTCGCCGTTCTCCGCGAGGAACTTCTCGGTCTGGTACTGCAGCGACTCGGCGAGGTTGCGGGTCTCGGCCTCCTCGCGGCGGCGCTTGTCCTCCTCGGCGTGGGCCTCGGCGTCGCGCATCATCCGCTCGATGTCCTCCTTGGGGAGGGCCGAGCCGCCGGTGATGGTCATCGACTGCTCCTTGCCCGTGCCGAGGTCCTTGGCGGTGACGTGCACGATGCCGTTGGCGTCGATGTCGAAGCCGACCTCGATCTGCGGGACGCCGCGCGGCGCCGGCGGCAGGCCGGTCAGCTCGAACATGCCGAGCTTCTTGTTGTACATCGCCATCTCGCGCTCGCCCTGGAAGACCTGGATCTGCACGGACGGCTGGTTGTCGTCGGCCGTCGTGAAGATCTCGGAGCGCTTGGTCGGGATCGTGGTGTTGCGCTCGATGAGCTTGGTCATGATCCCGCCCTTGGTCTCGATGCCCAGGGACAGCGGGGTGACGTCGAGCAGCAGGACGTCCTTGACCTCGCCCTTGAGGACGCCGGCCTGCAGCGCGGCACCGACGGCGACGACCTCGTCCGGGTTGACGCCCTTGTTGGGCTCCTTGCCGCCGGTCAGCTCGCGGACCAGCTCCGTGACGGCCGGCATGCGGGTGGAGCCACCGACGAGGACGACGTGGTGGATGTCGCCGACCTTGATCCCGGCGTCGCGGATGACCTGGTTGAACGGCGCCCGGGTGCGGTCCAGCAGGTCCTGGGTGAGCCGCTGGAACTCGGCGCGGGTCATCGTGACGTCGAGGTGCAGCGGGCCCTCGGCGCCGGCGGTGATGTAGGGCAGGTTGACGTTGGTCGACTGCGCGCCGGACAGCTCGATCTTGGCCTTCTCGGCGGCCTCGCGGAGGCGCTGCATGGCCAGCTTGTCCTTGGACAGGTCGATGCCGTTCTGGGCGTTGAACGTCTGCACCAGGTGCTTGACGATCCGCTCGTCCCAGTCGTCACCGCCGAGGTGGTTGTCACCGGCGGTGGCCTTCACCTCGATGACGCCCTCGCCGATCTCGAGGAGGCTCACGTCGAACGTGCCGCCGCCGAGGTCGAAGACGAGGATCGTCTGCTCGGTCTCGCCCTTGTCCAGGCCGTAGGCCAGCGCGGCCGCGGTGGGCTCGTTGACGATGCGCAGGACGTTGAGGCCCGCGATCTCGCCGGCCTCCTTGGTGGCCTGGCGCTGCGCGTCCTCGAAGTAGGCCGGGACGGTGATGACGGCGTCGGTCACCGTCTCGCCCAGGTAGGTCTCGGCGTCCCGCTTGAGCTTCTGCAGGATGCGGGCGCTGATCTCCTGCGGCGTGTACTTCTTGCCGTCGATCTCACCGGTCTGCCAGTTGGTGCCCATGTGGCGCTTCACCGACCGGATGGTGCGGTCGACGTTGGTGACGGCCTGGTTCTTGGCCGACTGGCCGACCAGGACCTCGCCGTTCTTGGCGAAGGCGACGACCGAGGGCGTGGTGCGCGAGCCCTCGCTGTTGGCGATGACCGTCGGCTCGCCGCCCTCCAGGACGGTGACGACGGAGTTCGTGGTGCCGAGGTCGATGCCGACCGCTCGTGCCATGGAGCTGGCTCCTCTTCCGTGTGCTCGGGTGGTGCGGGTGTCGTGGGGGTCGGTCGAGGGAGCTCCCTGCCTTGCGCGGGGTCCGCTCAACTTTCCTGCCCACCGTAACGGCAGACCTCCCGGCGGTGTTCCCGAGGGGTCGAGCTACGCATGATCAGGCGGCCTGATCGTGCTGCGTCCTGGCTCAGCGTCGGCGGTGAGCCAGGACGCACGACGGCGAGCTAGGTCGACGACGCCGCGATCGGCCCAGTCCCCGGGGTGGGCTCGACGGTGCGGACGACGCGATACCGGCGCGGCCCGACCGCCGGGGCCGCCAGCAGCCCACCCACCCGGGCCTCGAGCTCACGCCGCCGCCCGGGCACGAGGTCCTCGTAGGCCAGGCGCACGACCCGGATGCCCAGCGCGCGCAGGAGGTCCTCGCGCCGCTTCTCCCGCCAGAGCACGTCCCCGGGATGCCGGCCGTCGACGGGGTCGAGGTACTTCACCCGCCCGTCGAACTCGATCGCGACGCCGGCGTCGTCGTACCAAGCGTCCACCCGCGCGACGAAGCCCCGCGGACCGTGCACCTCGACCTGCAGCTCCGGACGGGGCAGTCCGGCCTCGATCAACGCGAGCCGACCGCGTGACTCGAGCGGGGACTCCGCCCGGCCGTCCGCGAACCCGAGGGCACGCGCCGCGTCGCCGATGCCGACCCAGTGCACGGCACGGAGGACGGCAGCGCGCAGGTCCTCGCGTCCGACGAGCCGCCCGTGCAGTGCGGCGTCCATCGCCACCACCGAATCCACGAGGTCCCACTCCCGGGCGCAGTCGACGAGCGTCCGCGCCGGCGCGGTCACGCCGAAGCCGGCGAGTCGCCCGAGGTCACCGTCAGAGAGCGAAGCCCGGGCGACGACGTAACCCCGACCGCGTCGCCACTGACCCGGATCGGTCAGCCGCACGGCCCCGTCGACGTCCTCGGGGAGCACGAGGCGGTGCACCCGGGCGGCGGAGGTGTGGCTCAGGGCCGGACCGGGAGCTAGGGCGAGCAGGACGGCGACGCAGTCGAGGAGGTGTCGGAGCCGGTCGTCCGACTCGGCGGCGGCGAGGTCCCGGGCGCGGACGTAGACGCCTCGCCGCAGCCAGCGCCAGTGGCCAGCGCTCAGCTCCGAGCGGATCTCGTCGGGTCGGTAGCCGACGCGCACGGCCTCCCGCGCGGTGAAGACGCCGAGTCGGGCAGCCGCGAGGCGGGCGAGTTCCGGGTGCACGTCGACAGTCTTCGAGGTCGCGGCGACTGCGCCGAGGTCCTCGCGGAACCTGTGGACGACGTCGCGCCGCCGTCCCGGCTCGCTGTGCAGCGTCCTGGCTCACCGTCGGCGCTGCGCCAGGACGCGGCACGATCAGGCGGCCTGATCGCGCGTCGCCCGCGACGCGGTGACCGCAGCGTGACCAGGAGACGTGAGCCCGGTCACCTCCCGCCCGGACGACGCCCGCGCGGAAACACCCAGTCGCGGTGTTCCAGCAGCCTCGGACGCTGGCGAAGCCGCACGTCAACGCGGCGTCGAGTGGGCGGCGGGCACCGTCGGACCGGCCCGGATCGGGGCGCCGCGCCTCGGGTTACTGCCGAGTAACCTGAGCGCAGCCCGGCTATCGTGCTGGGCTGCGCGGGCACCGCCGCCCGCGCGTGATCCGCCCCCCGGTCCCACGGGCCGGAGACGGCGGCGGGACCCTTCTCGTCGTCCGGTGCGGACGGAGTCAACCGACGCCGCGTGGCGTGGGGAGAGGGAATCATGACGGGCCCCCTGCAGATCGTGCTCGGCACGATCAGCGTGCTGTTCCTCATCGTCTCGGTCGTCTTCGCCTACCGGGCCGTCCGCGCCATGGTGCGGATCATCCGCACCGGCCAGCCGGACTCGACCCGCAACGGGCCGGTCGGCCCGCGGCTGAAGACGCTCGTGGTCGAGTCGCTCGGCCACACCCGGATGCTCAAGTGGTCGGCCATCGGCGCCGCCCACTGGTTCGTCTTCGTCGGCTTCTACGGCCTGTTCCTCACGCTGGTCGAGGCCTTCGGTGAGGTGTGGAACCCGGCCTTCCACCTGCCGCTCATCGGCGAGTGGAGCCTGTGGAACCTCTTCGCCGACGTCATCGGCACCGGCACGATCGTCGGGATCCTGTACCTGATCTACCGGCGCCAGAAGGACCACCCGCGCCGACAGGGCCGCACCAGCCGCTTCTCCGGCTCCAACGAGGGCCGCGGCTACTTCGTCGAGGCCGTCGTCCTCACCGTCGGCGTCTGCATCCTGCTGATCCGCGCGCTGAAGATCTCCTCCGACCTCACCGACGCGCCGGCCTGGTCGCACCCGGTCTCCGGCCTGCTGGCCACCGTGCTGCCCGACAGCCCCGACCTGCTCAGCGTCGTCGCCTTCGTGAAGATCGTCGTCTCGCTGACCTGGCTGGTCGTCATCAGCCGGATCCTCAACATGGGCGTCGCGTGGCACCGGTTCAGCGCCTTCTTCAACATCTACTTCAAGCGGAACGACGACGGCTCCGTCGCCCTCGGCCCGCTGCAGCCCATGACCTCGAACGGCAAGCCGATCGACTTCGAGGACCCGGGCGAGGACGACGTCTTCGGTCGCGGCAAGATCGAGGACTTCACCTGGAAGGGGATGCTCGACTTCACCACCTGCACCGAGTGCGGGCGGTGCCAGAGCCAGTGCCCTGCCTGGAACACGGGCAAGCCGCTGTCTCCCAAGATGGTGATCATGGACCTGCGGGACCACCTGTACGCCAAGGCCCCGTACCTCCTGGGTGAGAAGACCGCGTCCGAGACCGCCCCGGACTACGACGTCCTCAAGCCCAGCGACGAGCAGGTCTGGGCCTCGGGCTACGCCCGCATCGAGGGCACCAACGACGCCCAGGCGCACCGCCCGCTGGTCGGCACGCTCGAGGAGGGCGGGGTCATCGACCCCGACGTCCTGTGGAGCTGCACCAACTGCGGCGCCTGCGTCGAGCAGTGCCCGGTGGACATCGAGCACGTCGACCACATCGACGACATGCGCCGCTACCAGGTGCTCATCGAGTCGAACTTCCCGTCCGAGGCCGGCGTGATGCTGCGCAACCTCGAGAACCGCGGCAACCCCTGGGGCGTCAGCCCGAGCACCCGCGAGGACTGGATCAAGGAGGTCGACTTCGAGGTCCGCATGGCCGACGGCCCGCTGCCCTACGACGTCGAGTACCTGTTCTGGGTCGGCTGCGCCGGCGCCATCGACGACCGCGCCAAGCGGGTCACCAAGGCCGTCGCCGAACTGCTGCACACCGCCGGTGTCGAGTTCGCCGTCCTGGGCTCCGGGGAGACCTGCTCGGGCGACCCGGCCCGCCGCATGGGCAACGAGTTCGTGTTCCAGATGATGGCCCAGGAGAACGTCGAGACCCTCAACGGCGTCTTCGAGGGCCGCGTGCCGGGCACCCGCAAGATCGTCACGACCTGCCCGCACTGCTTCAACTCGCTGGGCCGGGAGTACCCGCAGGTCGGCGGCGAGTACGAGGTCGTCCACCACACGCAGCTGCTCAACCAGCTGGTGGAGGAGGGTCGGCTCACGCCGGTCACCCCGGTCGACCGCAAGGTCACCTACCACGACCCGTGCTTCCTCGGCCGGCACAACAAGGTCTACACGCCGCCGCGGGAGATCCTCGACAGCGTGCAGGGCCTCTCCACCCAGGAGATGCACCGCTGCAAGGACCGCGGCTTCTGCTGCGGCGCCGGCGGCGCGCGCATGTGGATGGAGGAGAAGATCGGCAAGCGGATCAACGTGGAGCGCACCGAGGAGGCCCTCGGCCTCGACCCGGACGTCATCTCCACCGCCTGCCCGTTCTGCATCACGATGCTGTCGGACGCCCTGACGGCGAAGAAGCAGAACGGCGAGGCCGCCGAGCACGTCGAGGTCCTCGACGTCAGCCAGATCCTGCTGCGCTCGATGGCGCCGGTCGGCGCCCCGGGCACCGAGCACGGCACCGAGGTCGGCACCGCCGACGACGACGTGGCGGGCACCGGCTCGGCCGCCACCGGCCACGGCCAGGCCTGACGAAGAACCCCGCACCACCCCGACGGACGCCGTCGGCGAGGCATCCCCTCGCCGGCGGCGTCCGTCGTCTCCGGGGGCGGGTCCTCCGGTAGAACACCGCGCGTGCTGCTGCAGCTGCGGGTGACCGTCCCGCCCGACCGGACCGACGCCGTCCGGGACCTGTTCACCCGCTGCCCCGGGACCGCGCACCTGGCCGTGCTGCCCGGCGCCTCGGTCGAACCGCCAGGCGACCTGGTCCTCGCCGACGTCGCCCGGGAGTCCGCCGACGCCCTCGTCGGGGGGCTGCGCGAGCTGCACGTCGACCGCGACGGCGGCATCGCGATCGAGGCCGTGGACACCGCCGTCTCCGCCGTCGCCGAGCGGGCGGAGGAGGCCGCGCCGGGCGACGGCTCGGACGCCGTCGTCTGGGAGCAGGTGGTGCGGACGACGGCCGCGGACTCGTCGCTGTCGGTCTCCTACCTGTCGTTCCTGACCATCGCGACGCTGCTGGCCGGCATCGCGATCGTCAACGACTCGGCGGTCCTGGTGATCGGCGCGATGGTGCTCGGCCCGGAGTTCGCCCCGCTGGCCGGGCTCGCCGTCGCGCTCGTGCACCGGCGGCGCGGGGTCGCCCGTGCGGCGGCCCGCGCGCTGCTCGTCGGCTTCGCGCTGGCCATCGCGGTCACCGCGCTGGCCACGCTCGCCGCCCGCGGGCTGGGCTGGGTCGGCCCCGAGGTCCTGACGGCGGACCGCCCGCAGACCGGGTTCATCACCGCGCCGGACCACTGGTCGCTGGTGGTGGCGGTGCTGGCGGGGATCGCCGGCGTGCTGTCGCTGACGGCGGCGAAGAGCGGGGCGCTGGTCGGCGTCTTCATCTCCGTGACGACGGTGCCCGCCGCCGCGGACATGGCCGTGTCGCTGGCCCTGGGCGGCGGCGCCGAGTTCTGGCGCGCGGCCCTGCAACTGGGGATCAACCTCGCCGGCATCCTGCTGGCCGCCGTGGTCACGCTCCTGCTGCAGCGGGTGCTGTGGCGGCGGGTCCCGCAGGTGCTGCCGCGCTTCGAGGCCATGCCGCGCACGGGTCTGCGCACCTAGACGGTTGGCCTGTGCACCCGCCTCCGGGCGGGCCGGCCGCGCGGGGGACCATCGACGGGTGACCCGCACGGCCGACGACGCTCCCCCGATCCCGACGGCCGGCGAGCGGCGGCGCGGCCTCGCGCTCGTCGCGGTCGCCATCGTGCTGACCGCGGCCAACCTGCGGACGGCGGTGACCACCGTCGGGCCGGTGCTCGAGGAGCTCGAGCGCGGCCTCGGCGTCTCCAGCGCCGCGGCCGGCGTGGTGACGACGCTGCCCGTGCTGTGCTTCGCCGCCATCGGCTTCGCCGGGCCGCCGCTGGCCGCGCGGTTCCGGGACGCCCACGTGCTGGCCGGCGCGCTGCTCACCATGGCCGCCGGGCTGGTGCTGCGGGCGGTCGTCGACTCGTTCCCGCTGTTCGTCGCCGGCACCGTGCTCGCGATGGTCGGCGGCGCGCTGGGCAACGTGCTGCTGCCCGGCCTGGTCAAGCGCTGGTTCCCCGAGCGCACCGGCCTGCTGGTGGGCGCCTACAGCGCGTCCATGGCCATCGGCGGCGCCGTCGCGGCGATCTCCACCGCGCCGATCGCCGCCGCCGTCGGCCCCGGCGGCTGGCGGTGGGCCCTCGGCGTGTGGGCGGTGCTCGCGCTGGTCGCCGCGGTGCCGTGGTTCCTCGCCCCGCGCTCCCCCGGCGCGAGCCGGGGCACCCACCGCGCGGTGCGGATGGCCCCGCTGGCGCGCAGCCCGCTGGCCCTCACCCTGGCCGCCTTCTTCGGCCTGCAGGCGACGCAGGCCTACGTCGTCATGGGCTGGTCGGCGCAGTACCTGCGCGACGCCGGCCTCAGCGCCGCCACCGCCGGGCTGCTGCTGGGGATCAACTCGGTCGTCGTCATCCCGGTCAACGCGGTCACCCCCTCGCTCACCGTCCGCCAGCGCTGGCAGCGGCCGCTGCTGCTGGGCTTCATGGCCTGCTACGTCGTCGGCTGGGGCGGGCTGTGGCTGGCCCCGCGCACGCTGCCGTGGCTGTGGATGAGCGTGCTCGCCGTCGGCATGGGCACCTTCAGCATGGTGCTGGCGCTGATCGGGCTGCGCGCCCGGACGCCGGAGACGACGGCCGCGCTGTCCACGGTGACCCAGGGCTGGGGCTACGTGCTGGCCGGCGCCGGGCCGCTGCTGGTCGGCGTGCTGCGCGGCGCGACCGGCGGCTACACCGGCATGTTCGTGCTCATCGCCGTCGCCACCGCCGGGCTCACGGTCACCGGGTGGCTGGTCACCCGGGACCGGTTCGTCGACGACGAGGTGCCCGGCTGGTCGCCGGCCGAGGTCAGCCCTGCGCCCGCCGGGTCTCGGCGCGGGTGAAGTTGCGGAACGAGCGCGACGGCGTCGGCCCGCGCTGGTCCTGGTAGCGGGAGCCGTACACCGCCGAGCCGTACGGGTGCTCGGCCGGGCCGGTGAGCCGGAACAGGCACAGCTGGCCGATCTTCATGCCCGGCCACAGCGTGATCGGCAGGTTGGCCACGTTGGACAGCTCCAGCGTGATGTGGCCGGAGAAGCCGGGGTCGACGAAGCCCGCCGTCGAGTGGGTGAGCAGGCCCAGGCGCCCGAGCGAGCTCTTGCCCTCCAGCCGGGCGGCGAGGTCGTCGGGGATGGTGACGACCTCGAGGGTGGAGCCGAGGACGAACTCGCCGGGGTGCAGGACGAACGGCTCGTCGCCGTCGGGCTCGACCAGGGTGGTCAGGTCGTCCTGCTGCTGGGCGGGGTCGATGTGGGTGTAGCGGGCGTTGTTGAACACCCGGAAGTAGCGGTCGAGCCGGACGTCGATGCTCGAGGGCTGCACCAGCCCCGCGTCGTGCGGCTCGATGCCGAGACGCCCCTCGGCGATCGCGGCGCGGATGTCGCGGTCGGACAGCAGCATGGCGCGGAGTCTAGGGAGGCCGCCGGGCGCGCCCTCCGCTTCCCGCGGGACCGAGGTCCCGTCGTCCCCGTTTCGGGTCGCGTCCGGACGGATCCTGCCGATACCTGCCGGGACGACCCGCCGGACGCAGGAGGACACCGCGTGCTGGACACCCACCCCCGGACCGCCCCGCGCGCCGGCCGCACCGCCGTGCGGCCGACGGGCGAGGAGCGGACCTTCGCGGCCGAGGAGCTCATCGTCTCCAAGACCGACCCGCGCGGGGTGATCACGTACGCCAACGACGTGTTCCTGCGGGTGGGCGCCTACTCCCTCGACGAGGTCATCGGGCGGCCGCACAACCTCATCCGGCACCCCGAGATGCCGCGCGCGGTGTTCAAGCTGCTGTGGGACACCCTCGCCGCCCGCCAGGAGCTGTTCGCCTACATCAACAACCTGGCCGCCGACGGCGCGCACTACTGGGTGCTGGCGCACGTCACGCCGTCCTACGGCGCCGACGGGTCGGTCGTGGGCTACCACTCCAACCGGCGCCGGCCCTCCCGCCGGGCGGTGGACCGCGTCCGCCCGATCTACGAGCGCCTCCTGGCCGAGGAGCGGCGGCACCCCGACGCCCGCGCGGCCGTCGCGGCGTCGTCCGAGCTGTTCGACCGGCTGATCGCCGAGCACGCGGCGTCCTACGAGGACTTCGTGTGGTCGGTCGTCGCCCAGGAGGAGGACTGAGATGGCCCGCTCCCGCACCCGCTCCGACGCCGCGGAGCTCGAGGTCCACCGCGCGTTCGTGCGCCGGCTGACCGAGACCTGCGAGGCGGCCGCGCGCGGCGACCTGGAGGCCCGAGCCGTGCCGGTCGACGGCTCGGACGCCGTGCCGGAACTGGTCGCGCTGCGGCACGGCGTCAACCGCGCGCTCGACGTCAGCGACGCCTTCGTGCGCGAGTCCCGGGCGGCGCTGGCCGCCGCCGCCGAGGGCCGCTTCCACCGCAGCGTGGTGCGCACCGGGCTGCACGGCGCCTACCGGCACGCGGCCACCGGCATCAACACCGCCCGGGACGCCATGCGCGAGACCGCCGGGCGGGTCACGGAGGCGCAGACCTCACGGCTGCGGCTGGCCGACGCGTTCGAGTCGGTGGTGCTGGCGATGAGCGAGCAGGTCGCGACGGCGGCCACCGAGATGAGCGCGTCCGCCGCGGGGCTGACCAGCGCGGCGTCGGCGGCGTCGGCCGAGGTGGGCAACGCGACCGGCACGCTCGGCTCCCTGACCCGCACCTCGGCCGAGATCCGCGAGGTCATCGCGCTCATCGAGTCGGTGGCCGCGCAGACCCGCCTGCTGGCGCTCAACGCCACGATCGAGGCCGCTCGCGCCGGGGAGGCCGGCAAGGGCTTCGCCGTCGTCGCCTCGGAGGTCAAGGACCTCGCCGACCAGACCGCGCGGGCCACCGAGCGGGTGACCGCGCAGGTCGAGGCGATCCGCGCGGCCTGCGACGACGTCACCGCCGTCATCGGGACGGTCGGCGCCACGGTCACCGAGATGAACGGCCTGGTCGACGGGATCGCCGCGGCCGTCGACGGCACCGCGTCGCTGGGCACCGCGGACACCGACGTCACCGGCCTGTCGCAGATGGCCGAGCGGCTGCGCTCGGAGGCGACCGGTTTCCTGGCCGAGATGCGGCGCTGACCACCGGCACGGCCGGTGGTGTCCCAGGTCGCGGATGTACCGTGCGAGCAGCGGGGAGCAGGTCCGCTCCCGAGGTCCTGACGCGGTGGCGGCGGTCCCGCCCGCGTCCGCACGGCTGTGCCGGGAGGTGTGCGTGGCTGCGGATCCGGTCGTGGGCGGCGGTGTCCGCGACGTCGCCCCGGGTCCCGGCACCGAGGACGTCTTCGCCGGCGGCAGCGAGAACGGGCGGCTGATGGCCGCCTTCGACTGGGCGACGACGCCGGTCGGCCCGGTGGAGACCTGGCCGGCGAGCCTGCGCTACGCCGTCCGCACGGTGCTGGCCTCGCGGTTCCCCATGATCCTGACCTGGGGCCCGGAGTACACGCAGTTCTACAACGACGCCTACGCCACGCTCATCGGTGCGAAGCACCCCGGCGCCATCGGCGACGACCTGCGGATCACCCTCGCCGAGGGCTGGGCCGCACTGCAGGACCCGGTCGAGCGGGCGATGGCCACCCGCGAGGCCTCGTGGATCCCCCAGCTCCTCCTGCTGCTCGAGCGCGCCGGCTACCGCGAGGAGACCTACTTCACGGTCTCGCACGCCCCCGCCTTCGGGGACGACGGCGAGGTGGCCGGGATGCACGCGGTCTGCACGGAGGTGACCCGGCAGGTCGTGGCCGAGCGGCGGCAGCGGCTGCTGCACGAGGTGGCCACCGCGGCGGGCCGGCGCGAGGACGAGCGCGACCTCGCCGTCCAGGTGTGCGGGGCGCTGGAGGCCGACCCGCTCGACGTGCCCTTCGCCGCCGTCTACCTGGGCGACGACGAGGGCCGGCTGCACCGCGTGGCCACCGCGGGCGTCGGCGCCGCGGCGCTGCCCGCGACGGTGGGGGCGGCGGCCGAGCTCGGCGCCGTCGACGTCGCGGCCCTGCGCGTGCCCGGCGGGCCGTTCGGCGACGAGGTGGAGCGGGCGGTCGCGCTGCCGCTGTCGGGCGGGGCGGGCCGCGAGACGGTGGGCGCACTGCTGGTCGGCGTGAGCCCCAACCGGGCGCTGGACGAGGAGTACCGGACCTTCCACCAGCTGCTGGCCGCACAGGTCGCCGGTGCGGTCACCGACGCGCGGGCCTACGCCGCCGAGCGCGCCCGCGCGGAGGCGCTGGCCGAGCTGGACCGGGCCAAGACGACGTTCTTCTCCGACGTCAGCCACGAGCTGCGCACCCCGCTGACCCTGCTGCTGGCCCCCATCTCCGACGTGCTCGCCGAGTCCGGTGGGGAGCTGCCCGAGCCGGTGCGCGAGCAGCTCGCCCTCGCCCTGAGCAACGGCCGGCGGCTCAAGCGCCTGGTCGACGACCTGCTGGAGTTCGTCAGCATCGAGGCCGGGCGCACCGCCGCGGTGCGGGTGTCCACGGACCTGGCCGCCTGCACCGCCGAGCTGGCCGGCGTGCTGCGCGCCGCGGCCGAGCGGGCCGGCCTGACCCTCGACGTCGACTGCCCGCCGCTGCCCCGCTCCGCCGCGGTGGACCCGGGGATGTGGGAGAAGGTCGTCCTCAACCTGGTCGCCAACGCGGTCAAGTACACCTTCGTCGGCGGCATCACCGTCTCCCTGCGCGCCGAGGACGACGAGGTGGTCCTGCGGGTGGCCGACACCGGCGTGGGCATCCCCGCCGCCGAGCTGCCGGCGCTGTTCGAGCGGTTCCACCGGGTGACCGACTCCCCGGCGCGCAGCCGGGAGGGCACCGGCCTGGGCCTGGCGATGGTGCGCGAGCTGGTCGCGCTGCACGGCGGCACCGTGTCGGTGGAGAGCGAGCCCGGCACCGGGAGCACCTTCACCGTGCGGCTGCCGTTCGGCGAGCCCGACACCGACACCCCGCCGCCCGTCTCGGCGGCCGCCGTCCGCGCAGCCGCGCTCACCCCGTGGGACGACGACCTGCGCCGGCCCGCCCCGTCCGCCGACCCGCTGGGCACCGTGCTCGTCGTCGACGACAACGCCGACATGCGCGCCTACCTGACCCGGCTGCTGTCGCCGTCGTGGACGGTGCGGACGGCGGCCGACGGCGAGGCGGCCCTGCACGACGTCGCGCGGGTGCTCCCCGACGTCGTCCTGACCGACGTGATGATGCCGGGCCTGGACGGGTTCGGGCTGCTCCGCGCCCTGCGGGCCGACCCCGGCACGCGCGCCGTCCCGGTGGTCATGCTCACCGCGCGGGCCGGCCAGGAGGCCGCCGTCGAGGGCTTCGACGCCGGCGTCGACGACTACCTGCCCAAGCCCTTCGAGTCCGCGGAGCTGCTCGGCCGGCTGCGCGCGGTCCTCGAGCGCTCGCGGGGACGGCGGGAGCCGGCACCCCCGGCCGCGCCGTCGCCGTCCGCCCCGGCCGCTGCCGCTCCCCCGCCGCCGCGACCCCGCGCCGCCGACGCCGTCCCGGCCGTCCCCGCGGCGCCGGCCCCGGCGCACCTCCCGGGCGCGACGACGACGGCCTGGCGGTTCCCCTCGAGCGCGTCGGCGATCCCGCCGCTGCGCCGCCGGCTGCGGGCGCTGCTCGCCGACGCCGGCCTGGACGAGGACCGCGTCTACGACCTGGTGCTGGCCGCCTGCGAGGCCGCCACCAACGCGGTGGAGCACGCGCAGGACCCGCTCGAGCCGTACGTGGACGTCCGGGTGGCCGTCGACGACGGCGCGGTGGAGATCGCGGTGCGCGACCACGGGCAGTGGAAGGAGCGGACGTCGAGCATGGACCGCGGCCGCGGGTCGATGCTCATGAGCGCGTTCGCCGACATCACCGCGGTGCCGGGCCCGGAGGGGACCACGGTGACCATCCGCAGCCCCCGGCCCACCGATTGACCCGGCCCACCGATTGACCCGGCCCACCGATTGACCCGGCCCGCCGGCTGACCCCGGCCTGCCGACCCGTCCCGCCGTCCTTGCTACGCTGGCGTCCGGCCGTCAGGCCGCCGCGGGTGTAGTTCAATGGCAGAACATCAGCTTCCCAAGCTGACAGTGCGGGTTCGATTCCCGTCACCCGCTCTCCTCGCCTCCGTCCAGGAAGCCGGTGGCCTGCCCGTCCCCCGCGTGGGACCGTCCGCCCGTGCCGCTCCCGCCCGTCCTCCGCGCCGTGGTGCTCGTCGAGGGGGTCAGTGACCGCGAGGCCGTGCTGGCCGCCGCGCGGGGACTGGGCCGGGACCTGGCCGCCGAGGGCGTGGACGTCGTCGCGATGGGCGGCGCGCACGCCGTCCGTCGCCACCTCGCCGCGACCGGTCCCGGCGTCCGCGTGGCCGGCCTCTACGACCTCGCCGAGCGGGACGTCGTCCGCCGGGCGCTCGGCGTGCCCGACCCGGCGACGGCGGGGTTCTTCGCCTGCGTGGCCGACCTCGAGGACGAGCTGATCCGGGCGGTGGGGACGGCCGGGGTCGAGGCGGCCGTCGCCGAGCACCGCGAGGCCTCCGCCCTGGCCACCTTCCGGCGGCAGCCGGCGCAGCGCGGGCGCCCGGCCGAGGCGCAGCTGCGCCGCTTCCTGGGCACGACCAGCGGGCGCAAGGCCCGCTACGCGCGCGCCCTCGTCGAGCGGCTGGAGCCCGCGGCGGTCCCGTCACCGCTGCGCTCGCTGCTGGACCGCGTCTGAGCTCCCCGGCGCCGCCACGGGCGGCAGCGGACGACCAGCGTCCGCCGCGCGGGCAGCCGCAGCACCAGGCACACGGTCAGGCCCCCAGCAGGACCGGCGTCCGCGCGTCGCCGGGCAGGTACTCGCCCCGCTCGTCGACGCGGTAGCGGGCGCTCTCCTCCGGCGTCGCCGCCACGGCGCGCAGCGCGGCCCCGAGCGCCGCGACGTCGTCCAGGGTCGTCCCGCGGTTGGCGCTGGCGCGCACGGCGCCGGGCAGCTGGACCTCGCCGGCCCGGGCCGCGTCGTGGAAGGCGCGGACCTGCTCCTCGCTCAGCTCCAGCAGGCGGGCCATGTACGGGTGGGCGCAGAAGCAGCCGCTGCGCACGCCGATCCCGAACTCCGCGGACAGCCGGGCGGCCACCAGACCGTGCGGGAGGTCGTCGAGGAGGAAGGCCGCCACCGGCAGCCGGTCCCCCGTCGCCGGGCCCAGGCGGCGCAGCCCCGGGACCGTCGCGAGCTCGGCGTCCAGGGCCGCGGTGAGGGCGCGCTCGTGGGCGAGCAGGCCGGGCCAGTCCTCGGCCAGCTCCTCGGCCGCGGCGGCCAGGGCGACCGCGCCGACGACGTTCGGCGAGCCGGCCTCGTCCCGGTCGGGGGCGCCGGCCCAGACGACGTCGTCGAAGGAGACCGCCCGGACCGCGCCGCCGCCGACCAGCAGCGGCTCGCCGCGGCCGAGCAGGCTCCGCGGGGCGACGAGCGCGCCGGCGCCGAAGGGCGCGTACGCCTTGTGCCCCGACAGGACGAGGGCGTCGACGCCGAGGGCGGTCACGTCGATCGGCCGGTGCGGCGCCAGCTGGGCGGCGTCCACCACCACGAACACGCCGCGATCCCGCGCGGCGGCGGTGATCGCGGCCAGGTCGGGCAGCCACCCGGTGACGTTGGAGGCGCCGGTGAGGGCCAGGACGCGCGGGGTCGGGCGCTGGTCCAGCGCGGCGACGACGTCCTCGGCCGTGAAGGCCCCCCCGGCGCCGACCTCGACCACCCGCAGCCGCGCGGCGCGCCGCCACGGCAGGAGGTTGGCGTGGTGCTCGACCGCGGTGGTGAGCACGACGTCGTCCGGCTCGAGCGCGAGCCGGAACGCCAGCGCGTTCAGCGCCTCGGTGGTGTTGCGGACGAAGACGGCCTCGTGCGTGGCGGGGTCCGCCCCGACGAAGGAGAGCACGGTCTCGCGGGCGGCCTCGTAGCGGGCGCTGGTGTACCGGGACTTCGCGCCGGCGCCGCGGTGCACGCTCGAGTAGCGGGGCAGGAACTCCTGCACCGCCCGGGCCACCCGGACCGACGACGAGCTGGTGGCCGCGGCGTCGAGGTCGACGTAGCGGGTGAGCCCCCCGCCGGCCGTCGGGACGCGGACGTCCTCGCCGACGAGCCGGCCCGGGGAGGTGGCGGGAACCAGTCGCATGGGATCCCCATCGGCAGCGCCCGGCCGAAATCGAGCCCGGCGCTGCGCCTCCTGCCTGCGCACACCCCTGGGGGTGATCTGCGGCCACCGGCCTCAAGCGCCCGGGCACGGTGACGACGTCCTGGGCATGCATGCCTTCCAGCTCCGGGTCGACGGCGACCGGCGACGGCCGCGGGGCTTCCGTCTCACCTCACGGGTGTTCTGGGACCTCGCGGTGTGGATGGTCGGCCTCGGCATCGCGGTCGGGCTGGTGTTCCCGCCCTTCGCCACGGGCCTCGGGGTACCGGCCCAGTACGCCGACCGCCCGGTGTTCCGGGCGGCCTGCCTCGGTGCCGGCTTCCTGGTCGGCGGGCTGAGCTACGCGCTGTGCCGGTGCCTGGTCGGTGGGCGGCTGGCCGTCCTCAGCACCCACCTGCACTCGGTGGCGCAGACCATCTCGCACGCCAGCCGGACCGGGGACTGGTCGCACTCGACGTCGCAGCGGATCACCGTGGACTCCGACGACCAGCTCGGCGAGACCGCCCGCGCCTTCAACAGCCTCCTCGACGCCCTCGAGGCGGGGGAGCACTTCCGGTCGCTGGTCCGCAACGCCTCGGACGTCATCACCGTCGTCGATCCCGCGGGCACCGTCACGTACCAGACGCCGTCGGTGGGCTGGGTCCTCGGCTACCCGCCGGGGACGCTGATCGGCACCGACGTCCACGACCTGGTCCACCCCGAGGACGTGCAGGTCTTCCGCGAGCACCTCGCCCGCGTGGTCGCCGGGGAACCGCCGGCGACCTGGCCGGCCGCCCGCATGCGGCACCGCAACGGCTCCTGGCGCTGGACCGACACCGCCGCCCGCAACCTGCTCGACGACCCCGCCGTCAGCGGCATCGTGCTCACCACGCGCGACACCAGCGACCGCAAGGAGCTCGAGGACCAGCTGCGCGTGCAGGCCTTCCACGACCCCCTGACCGGCCTGCCCAACCGGGCGCTGTTCATGGAGCGCCTGCGCGCCGCGGAGGCGCGCGAGCGGGTCACCGGCACTCCCGCGGCGGTGCTGTTCCTGGACCTGGACAACCTCAAGACCGTCAACGACAACCTCGGCCACGACGGCGGTGACGCCCTGCTGCGGGTGGTGGCCCAGCGGGTCGGCGGCTGCCTGCGCCCCGAGGACACGCTCGCCCGCCTGGCCGGCGACGAGTTCGCCGTGTTGATGAGCGGCGCGCGCAGCGGCGAGCTCGCGCCCCTGGTCGCCGAGCGGGTGCTGGCCGCCCTCGCCCAGCCGGTCCACGTCGCCGACCGCGCCGTCCGCGCGAGCGTGAGCATGGGCATCGCCACCTCGGCCACCTGCGCCGCCAGCGGCCTGGGGCTGCTGCGCGCGGCGGACATCGCCATGTACGTGGCCAAGTCCAGCGGGAAGGGGCGCTACGAGACCTTCCAGCCCAGCCACCACGCCGCCCACCTCGAGCGCGAGCGCCTGCTCGCCGACCTCTACCAGGCGCTGGACCGGCAGGAGCTCGTCCTCCACTACCAGCCGATCGTCGACCTGGCCTCGGCCACCACCAGCGGCTACGAGGCCCTGGTGCGCTGGCAGCACCCCACGCACGGGCTGGTGCCGCCGGCGCGGTTCATCGCGCTGGCCGAGGACAGCGGCCTGATCGTCCCGATCGGCCGCTGGGTGCTCCGGGAGGCCACCCGCCAGGCCGCCGCGTGGCAGCAACCGGACGGCAGCGGCCCGCGGATGAGCGTCAACGTGTCGGTGCGCCAGTTCCAGCACCCCAGCCTGGTCGGCGACGTCGCCGAGGCGCTGGACCGCTCCGGCCTGGACCCCCGGCGGCTGACCCTCGAGATCACCGAGTCGCTGCTCGTGCAGGACGCCGCCGCCACCACCGGCAAGCTGGAGGAGGTCAAGGACCTCGGCGTCCGGCTGGCCCTCGACGACTTCGGCACCGGCTACTCGTCGCTGGGCTACCTGCGCCGGTTCCCCATCGACGTCCTCAAGATCGACAAGTCCTTCGTCGACGGCGTGGCCACGAGCCCGGAGGACCACGCGGTCATCGGCGCGATCGTGCAACTGGGCCAGACGCTCGGCCTGGACCTCGTGGCCGAGGGCATCGAGACCGCCGACGAGCTGGCCGCGCTCCGCGGTCTCGGCGTCGGGTACGGGCAGGGCTACCACCTCGGCCGTCCCCTGCCCGCTGCGGCGCACGAGGAGGAGGCGGCGGCTCCCGGGGTCGAGCGCCGCCGGCCGGACTCCCCGGGCGCCGCCCTGCGGGCCGCCCCGGCGCCCCGCGCCGCCGGGGAGGACGTCCCGGCCGCGTCCCCGCGCTGACCGCCCCGGCACGGCCGGACACCGGCGGCCGTGCCAGGGTCTGCCCGTGGACCCGTCCGCGGAGGCCGGGGGGTGAGCGCGGAGCCCTCCCCCGCGGCTGTCGACGACCTCGTCGCGCGGCTGCGCGCCGCCGGGTGCGTCTTCGCCGAGGACGAGGCCCGCCTGCTCACCGCCGCCGCGGCCACGCCGGAGGAGCTCGACGCCCTCGCCGGGCGGCGCGTCGCCGGGGAGCCGCTGGAGCACGTGCTCGGCGAGGTCGAGTTCTGCGGCCTGCGGGTCTCCGTCGGCCCCGGCGTCTTCGTCCCGCGCCGGCGCACCGCGGCCCTGGTCGGCCGGGCGGTGGCGGTGGCGCGGGCGGCGTGGGCACGGGAGGGGCGGGCGCCGGTCGCGGTGGACCTGTGCTGCGGCTGCGGCGCGGCGGGCCTCGCGCTGGCCACCGCCGTCGAGGTGGCCGAGCTGCACGCCGCCGACGTCGACCCCGCCGCGCTGCACCACGCCCGGCGCAACCTCGCACCGGTGGGCGGGCACGTGCACGGCGGCGACCTCTTCGACGCGCTGCCGGGGCGGCTGCGCGGGCGGGTCGACGTCCTGGTGGTCAACGCGCCCTACGTGCCCACCGCGGCGCTGCCCCTGCTGCCGCCCGAGGCCCGCCTGCACGAGCCGCGGGCGGCGCTCGACGGGGGCGCGGACGGCCTCGACGTGCACCGCCGCGTGGCCGCGGGCGCCCCGGCCTGGCTCGCCGCCGGCGGGGTCCTGCTGGCCGAGGCCGGGGAGGACCAGGCGCCCGTGCTGGCCGCGGTGCTCGCCGCCGCTGGTCTGCGGGCGGACGTCCACGGCCCCGGGGAGGACGGCACGGCGGTCGTCACGGGGACCCGAGGGGGCTGACCGGGTCCTTGGTCCCTGTCCGAACGCGCCGCGTGTCGCGAGGATCACTGCATGGCAGATCCGACCGCCTCCGTTCCGTCCGAGGACCGGTCCGTTCCGCCCGTCGAGCCCGTCCGGCTCGTCCCGCAGCTCTCCCGCCGTCCGGCGCCCTCGATCGTCGTCCACGTCGACGGCTCGTCCTCCGGCTACGGCGCCCTGGTGTGGGCGCTGCGCGAGGCGGCCCGCCGCGAGGGGACCGTGCTCGCCGTCGACGTCGTCGACGGCGGGGAGGGGGCGCTGAACGGACAGCGCCCGGCCGGGGAGCACGTCCGTGCTCTCGCACTCGAGCGGGTCGAGGCCCAGGTCGTGCGGGCCATCGCCGAGACCGGCGTGACCGGCCGCGTCCGCATCACCACCCTGGAGCGACCCCTGCTGGAGGCCCTGGTCGGGGCCGGCCGCGGCGGTGACCTGGTGCTGGTGAACGGTGCGGGACGCGCCCTCCTGCGGCAGGTCACGCCCCGCACCCCGACACGCCGCATCGCGCACGGCGCGTGAGCCCCCCGGCGCGCGACCAGCCCGGTGCGCACCAGGAACCCTCCGGACGGGCCGTGACCCCGCCCGGCCCGGAGGGCGTGCCCCCGGCGTTCGCCGCCGGCGTGCGGGCGGCCGCCGCCGGTGAGCACCTCGAGGCGACGCTGCACTCGATCGTCGAGGCGGCGGTCGCGCACGCCGACGCCACCTACGGCGCACTCGGCGTCCTCACCCGCGACGGACGGCGCCTGGACCGGTTCGTCATCGTCGGCATGGACGAGGAGACCCGCGGCGGCATCGGCCGCCTCCCGGCCGGCGCGGGCATCCTCGGCCTGCTGGTCGACCACCCGGAGGCGCTGAGACTCGACGACCTCGGCGCCCACCCGGCGTCGGTCGGCTTCCCCGCCGGCCACCCGCCGATGCAGTCCTTCCTCGGCGTGCCGGTGTGCGTCCGCGACTCCGTCTTCGGCCACCTCTACCTGACCGAGAAGCGCGCCGGCGGCCCGTTCACCGAGGCCGACGAGGAGGCGGTGCAGGCGCTGGCCGCGGCCGCCGGCCTGGCCATCGAGAACGCGCGGCTGGCCGAGGCCGCCGAGCGCCGCCGGGCGTGGGTGCAGGCCGGCACCGAGGTGGCGACCGAGCTGCTCTCGGGGGAGGACCCGGCCGAGGTGCTGCTCACGGTGGCCGAACGGGCCGTCGCGCTGAGCGACGCCGAGGCCGGGGCGCTGCTCATCGCGCAGGAGGGCGACCCCGAGGCGCTGACCATCGTGGCCTCGGCCGGCTACATGGCCGGCGAGCTCGACGGGGTGCGGGTCCCGCTGGAGGACACCCACGTCGGCCGGGTGCACCGCACCGGGCTGGGGGAGCTGGTGGAGGACGTCGCGGCGGACCCCGTGCTGGGCCGGCACGCCGAGGTCGCCGTCGAGCTCGTCCGCGGCGCCCGCTCCGCGGTCATCGCCCCGCTCGGCCCGGCCCTGGGGACCCTGGTCTGCCTGCGCCGCGCCGACCGCGAGCCGTTCGACGCCGAGGTCCTCGAGGCGCTGTCCGCGTTCGCCGGTCAGGCCGGGCTGGCCCTGGAGCTGGCGCGCAGCCAGCGGCGCGAGCGCCGGCTGCAGGTGCAGGCCGACCGCGACCGGATCGCCCGCGACCTGCACGACCACGTCGTCCAGCGGATCTACGCGACGGCGCTGACGCTGGACCGCATCGGCCGGACGCTGGAGGACGTCGACCCCTACGCCGCCCGCCGCATCGGGCGCAGCGTCGACGAGCTGGACGGGACGCTGGCGCAGATCCGCTCGGCGATCTTCGGCCTCCACGACGACGTCGTCCCCGAGGGCCTGGCCGCGGGGGTGGCCGACACCGTGCGGCAGGCCACCGAGGGTTCCCCGGTGCAGCCGGGGCTGCGGCTGCGCGGGGACCTCGACGGCCTGCCCGCGGGCCTGGCCGCCGACCTGCTGGCGGTGGTGCGGGAGCTCGTGACCAACGTGGTCCGGCACGCCGGCGCCGGCCGGGTCGAGGTCTCGGTCGAGGTCGGGGAGGACGGGCCGGGCGCGCCGGTGTCCGTCCGGGTCACCGACGACGGCTGCGGGCTGCCCGCGGTCACCCGCCGCAGCGGGCTGGCCAACCTGGCCGAGCGGGCCGAGCGCCGCGGCGGGCGGCTGACCGCGACCGGAGGTCCGGCGGGCACCGAGGTGAGCTGGACGGTGCCGGGGCCGGCGCGGCGGTCCTGAGCGCCCGGCCCGCCGGTCAGGAGCGGCGTCCGCGCAGCTCGGTGGCCAGGATCGCGGCCTGGGTGCGCCGCTCCAGCCCCAGCTTGGCCAGCAGGTGGCTGGTGTAGTTCTTGACCGTCTTCTCGGCCAGGCCCATCCGCTCGCCGATCTGCCGGTTGGTCAGCCCCTCCCCGATGAGCATGAGCACCGAGCGCTCCTGCTCGGTGAGCGCGGACAGCCGCCGGTCGCCGTCGGGCCCGGCGCCCGGCCGCCGCCCCGGCCAGCCGGCCAGCGTGCTGCCCCCCGCGACCGTGTGCACCGCGGAGACCAGGTCCGCGCCCCGCACCTGCTTGACCACGTAGCCGGCCGCTCCCGCCGCCGCGGCCGACGCGACCGCCGCCTCGTCGGCGTAGCTGGACAGCACCAGGCAGCGGACGCCGGGCAGCCGCTCCCCCAGCCGGCGGATGAGCTCGGCGCCGTCGCCGTCGGGCAGCCGCATGTCCACGAGGACGACGTCGGGCCGGACCGCCGGGCAGCGGGCCAGGGCCTCCGCGACGCTCCCGGCCTCGCCGACGACCGCCAGCCCGGGATCGTCCTCGAGCACCTCGGCCACCCCCCGGCGGACCACCTCGTGGTCGTCGACCAGGAACACGCGGACGGACGTACCGGTGACCACGACCGACCCCCCTCCACGACCGAGATCGGGATCACAGAGGGTAGTGCCGGGACGGCCCGTTCCGCGAGGTCAGATCGGCAGGAGTAGCGCTGCGTACAGGGTCAACCCCGGACCGAAGGCCGTCACGACCACGGGGCCGTCGACGTCGGCGAGCTCCTGGAGCACCAGCAGCACGGTGGCCGACGAGCAGTTGCCGTGCTCGGCCAGCACCCGGCGCGACACGGCGACCTGCGCCTCGGCGAGGCCCAGCTCGTCGCGGACCACGTCGATGATCCGCGGGCCCCCGGGGTGCACCGCCCACCCGGCGACGTCCTCGACCCGCAGGCCCGCGCCGCCGAGCAGCTCGGTGACCACGTCGCCCACGTGCCGGGACAGGACGTCGGGGACCCGCGGGGACAGGCCCATGCGGAAGCCGAGGTCGGTGACGTCCCAGGTCATGTGGTCGGCCGTCGAGGGGTCGGTGCGCGCGACCACCCCGGCCAGCCGCCGCCCGCGGCCGGCGCCGGGCTCGACGACGACGGCGGCCGCGGCGTCGGAGAACAGCGCGTGGGCGACCACCTGGTCCAGGTCCCGCTGCGCCGGCTGCACGTGCAGGCTGGTCAGCTCGCAGCACAGCAGCACCGCCGGGCGCGAGCGTGCGGCGACGAAGTCGCCGACGGCGGCCAGCCCGGGCAGCGCGGCGTAGCAGCCCATGTGCCCGACCAGCAGCCGCTGCAGGCCCGCGGGCATGCCCAGGTCGCTGGCCAGCCGGATGTCCAGCCCGGGGGTGGCGTACCCGGTGCAGGTGGCGACGGCGAACAGGCCGACGTCGCCCGGCGCGAGGCCGGCGTCGTCGAGCGCCCCGGCGACCGCCTGCTTCCCCAGCGGGAGCGCCTCCTCCACGTAGCGGGCCATGCGGGCCCCGGTGCTCCACCGGCTGAGGTCCTCGTCGACCGGGTTCGCGACCGCGTGCCGGGTGCGCACGCCGGCGCTCGCCCAGATCCGGCGGGCGGCGCGGACGCCCTCGTAGTGGCGGGCGAAGAACCCCTCCCACGCCGCGTCCTGGTCGAGGGGTGCCGGGAGGGCGGCCCCGGCGCCGGTCAGCACGGCGGCGCTCACCCGCGGGGCTCCCGGGGGAACGCGCTGCTCAGCGAGGTGATCACGCCCCGACCGTACGGGCGGGGGCGGTGCGGCGCTCCTCGGGTGGCGCGCCGTCACCCGGCGGACGCGTCGCGTCGCGCCTGCGTCCGTGGCCGGCGAACAGCACCGCCGTCGTGGGCAGCTCCCGCATCCGGACGACGTCGCGCCGGCCGAGCCGCCAGGCGACCAGGTCGCGCACCGACGGGCGCAGCCCCACGAGCCGCAGGTCCAGGCCGAGGTCGTCGGCGGCGGCGAGCAGCCGGCGCCGGTCGACGAACAGGGCGGGGTCGTGGATCCCCGGCGGCGGCCCGCCGGGGACCCGCTCCATGAGCCGGACGGCGATCAGCTCCGCCAGCCGGGTGGCGGCGATCGCGTCGACGACCAGCGTGCCGCCCGGGCGCAGCAGCCGCGCGGCCTCGGCGAGCACCGCGACGTCGTCGGCGACGTGCTCGAGGATCTCCCCGGCCACGACGACGTCGGCGCAGCCGTCCCGCAGCGGCACCGCCAGCACCGAGCCGCGCACCGCGGCGACGCCGTGATCCGCCGCGACGGACAGACCCGCGGCGTTCAGGTCCACGCCGACGTGCCGGTAGCCCAGGCGGGCCGCGTGCGGCGCCATGAGCCCGCCGCCGCACGCGAGGTCGACCAGCAGGGCGCCGGGATCCGGCGCCGGGGGGATGTAGCGGGCCCGGTGCGCGGCCAGCCAGTGCAGCATCGCGAAGCCGCCCGAGGCCTCCCACCACTGGTCGGCCAGGTCGTCGTACATGGCCGGGTCGTTGCGGCGGGGGTCGTCGATGCGCACGGGGCGGGGCTATCCCTTCTTCAGCGGGTCGTGGCCCCAGTTCATCAGCGAGTACCGCCACTTGGAGTCCTCGACGTCCTCCTTCTTCGGCTCCTGGGCCAGGTGCCGCTGGACGTAGCCGTGGACCTTCTCCATGTGGGCGTAGTCGTCGTCGGTGAGGTCGCCCCTCTTCTTGTGCAGCAGCTCGACGATGCGCCGGCCGGACTCGTGCCCGGTGGACTCCCCGGAGCCGCCGCTCTTCTGCCCCACCGACCGCGACTCGTCGGTGTCGAGCCACCTCTCCAGCTCCGAGGCGCTCATGTTGACCGCCTCGTCGAAGTCCTTCCTGACGGCGTCCCGGTCGTCGTCGGCCACGGCCCCTCCTCGGTCGGTCCTCCCCCGGCGGTACCGCGGCGCCGACCTCGGGAAACGGCGACCGGGCGCGTCCCCGGGTAGGCGGGCCCCGTCCCGGGTACCCGGACGTCGTGGTGCCGGCCGGGAACGGCAACGGGAGGACGACGACGCGCGGGCGCGCCGGCGGCTTCGACGTCTCCGCCGCGACCCAGAACGCGGAGGCCCGCGGCGAGAGCCTCGACCAGGTGCTCGACCGCAACCTCGCCGAGCTGCTGCAGGAGCTGCGGGTCGCCATCACCGGCGTGCAGGTGCTGTTCGCCTTCCTGCTCGGCCTGGCCTTCACCCAGCGCTTCACCGAGCTCGACGGCTTCCAGGTCACCGTCTACACCGTCACGCTGCTCGCCACGGCCCTGGCGACGGTGGCCCTCATCGCGCCCGTCGCCTTCCACCGGCTGGTGTTCCGCCGGCGGCGCAAGGCGGTGCTCATCGCGGTGGGCGACCGGCTGCTCCTGGTGGGTCTCGCGCTGCTGGTGCTGGCGATCAGCTCCGGCGTGCTGCTCGTCCTCGACGTCGTCCTGGGCCGGGGTCCGGGGATCGTCGCGGGGGCGGGCGTCCTGCTCCTCGGGACGGCGACCTGGTACGGGCTGCCCCTGTGGGCGCGGCGCGCGGACACCGCCCACCCGACCGACGCGCAGTGGGACGGGGGGCGGCCCGCAGACTGAGCGCCGTCGTCGCCGCGCTCCCGGAGGTCGCCCGTGTCCGTCACCGTCGTCGGCAGCCTGAACGAGGACGTGCTGGTCGCGGTCGGGCGGCTGCCCGGCAGGGGCGAGACCGTCGTCGGGCGGGAGGCGGTGCTCGCCCCCGGCGGCAAGGGCGCCAACCAGGCCGCGGCCGCCGGGCGGCTGGCCGGGTCCGGGGTCGCGATGGTCGGCCGGGTCGGCGACGACCCGGCCGGCGAGCGGCAGCGGGCGGCGCTGGCAGCCGCCGGGGTGGACACCGCGCTGGTCCTCCCGACGCGGGGGCAGCCGACCGGGTCGGCGACCATCCCGGTCGAGGACGGCAGCGGGGAGAACCTCATCGTCGTCGTCCCGGGGGCCAACGGGGAGCTGACGCCGGACGACGTCGACGTCCCGGCCGTGCGGCGGGCCGCGGTGGTGCTGCTGCAGCTCGAGGTGCCCCTGGCCACCGTGCGGGCGGCCGCGGACGCGGCGTCGGGCCTCGTCGTGCTCACCCCCGCGCCGCCGCAGCCGCTGCCGCCGGAGCTGCTGCGGCGGGTGGCGGTGCTGGTGCCCAACGAGCACGAGCTGGTGCAGCTGGCCGGCGCGGACCCGGCGCCGCGGACGCCGGCGGAGCTGGCGGCCCTCGCCCGCACCCTCGGCGCCGCGGCCACCGTGGTGACCGTGGGCGCCCGGGGGGCGCTCGTGGTGCCGGAGGACGGCCCGGTGCTGCTGCAGGCGCCGCCGCCGGTCGAGCCCGTGGACACCACCGGCGCGGGCGACTGCCTCTGCGGCGCGCTGGGCGCTGCTCTGGCGCGGGGCGCGGACCTGGCCGGCGCGGTGCGCGAGGCGGTCGCGGCCGCGGCGCTGTCGACGACCGGGCCGGGCGCGCGGGGCGCCCTGCCCGACGCCGCCGCCGTCCGGGCGGTGCTGCCGCGGGTGCCCGCCGCCACCCGCGTGGACTGAGCCGGTGTCGGCGGGCGCGCAGGTGGGCAAGGCCTCCCCGACCGCACCGCCGCATCCCGAGGAGGACGCCGTGACCGAGCCCGAACGGCCGCCGCGCACGCCCGAGCGCGCGGAGGGCGACCCGCCCGGCGAGGAGGACGACGCCGGGCGCACCCCGCGACCCGAGGAGCCCGCCGAGGGGCAGCCCCTGGGCGACGGCCCCGCCGAGAGCCCCGGCGTCTGACCCGGACGGACCCGTCCCGCCCGGCGCGCGGCACGGCCCGACACCCGGACGTGCCGCGCGCCGGGTGACGCACGTCTCACCGCCCGGGAGGGTGTGGCGTCCGGCCGGGACTGTTCCCGTCGGCCGGGGACGGGCAGGGTGGCCGCGTGGACGAGGTGCAGCGCGAGGACCGGACGACCGACGACGCCACCGGCACCCCGCCGGCCCCGGCAACCGGAGCCGCCGAGGAGGCCGTCGAGCGCGTCGTCCGGCTGCTGGCCAACCCGCGCCGCACCCGCCGGGCCTGACGTCGCCGCCGCGTCGTCACAGCGGTCCCACGCTTCACCACCGCCCCGACCTGCGCGTTCGCCCCTCGGCACCCACGAGCGCGCAGCCGTGCCGGGTGCCCGGCGTGCCGCGAACTGATCCGTCACGGCAGGCGGCACGATCCCCCGTGTGACCGCCGCCGCCCTCTCCTTCGCCGACGCCGACAGCTCCGCCCCGGTCCGCCGCAGCCGCGCCGAGCGGGAGGCCATCGTCCTCGACACCGCGGAGCGGCTGTTCTCCGCCCGCAGCTCGCGCAGCGTCGGCATGGACGAGCTCGTCCGCGAGACGGGCCTGGGCAAGATGACGGTCTACCGGCTCTTCAAGAGCAAGGACGAGCTGGTCGGCGCCTACCTGGCCCGCAAGGCCGCCACGGTCCTCGGTCACATCGACGAGATCCTGCTGGCGCACCGGGACGACCCGCGCGGCGCGCTGCTCGCCGTCGTCGAGTACGTCGACGCCGACGTCACCCGCGCCGGCTTCCGCGGCTGCCCGTTCACCAACGTGAGCAGCGAGTACGACGACCCGGCGCACCCGGCCCGCAGCGCGGCCGCCGACTACAAGTTCGAGCTGCACGCCCGGCTCGAGCGGCTGGCCGAGCAGGTCGCGCCCGGTGTCGGCGAGGACCTCGCCGCCCAGGTCCACCTGATCATCGACGGCATGTACCTCTCCGGCGGCCTGCTCGGCCCGGACGGCCCGGCCGCCCACGGCCGCGCGCTGGCCGAGCAGCTGACCGACGTCGCGGTCGCCACCTCCGCCGCGGTCGCCGCCGCGCCGGTCGCCGTCCCCGCCTGACCCCCGCCGCCCGGCGGGTAGCCCCCCCCGTTCGCCGGGCGGGCCCGGCGCGGGGCCCGCAGGATGGGCCGGTGACCGTGGACCGCAGCCGCCCCGACCTCGACGACACGACCGTCGAGGGCCTGGGCAGGCTCTCCGAGGCCCTGGAGACGATCGAGCAGGCCCGCGGCCAGCTCTACGGCTTCCACCAGCACTCCGGCAAGGCCGACCTGCTCCTGCAGGAGGCGGTGGAGCTGTTCCGGAAGGCCGGGCACACCGGGCTCGCCGACGACCTGGACCGCGACCTGGTCGGCCGCAACGTCATCGCCGACCGGTGGACCTTCCAGATCGTCGAGGACTACGACGCGAACTACTGGTCGGTCTTCCGCGCCTTCGACGAGCGGGCCCGCGAGGAGCTGGCCGACGGCGACCGGCACGTGTTCGAGGCGCGCATGAAGCAGCGCGAGCGCACCGCGGGGCACCCCGCGCACGAGGCCGGCCCCGCGCTCGACGACTGACGCCGTCCGGTCGCCGCCCGCCCGCCGGGGCCGCAGACTCGGGCGGGTGAGCACCCGCGAGCAGAAGATGCCCGAGCCGGACGAGCCGCGCTCCGTCGGCCCGCTCGGCAGCAGCACCTCCGGCCCGCCGGCGCCGGACTCCGACGGCCCCGAGAGGACCGGCCCGGCCGACGGCGCCGCCGGACCCTCCTGGCCGCCGGTGGAGACCGAGCCGGCGGCACACCGGGACTGACCCCCCGCTCGCCGGGCGGAACCCCGGGGTCCGCGGTTTGAGGGGGCCCTCCCGCGGACAGTCCGCGATCATGACTGCTCCCGGTTCGCCCGCCGACCCCCGGTACCCCACCTCCGGCACGTCCGCGCCCGGCAGCGACCCGCTCGCCGGCGGCTACGGCACCCCCTCGACGTCCGCCGGCACCTCCCCCGCGGGCACCTCCTCTCCCGGCACCTCCCCCGCGACGACGCGGCCCTCCGGGCCGTCGCGCGCCGGGGCCGCCGGCCGCACCGTCGGCCGCGGCCTCGCCCTCGGCCTGCTGCTGTTCGTCACCGTCCTGCTCGTGCTGTTCGTCGTCTTCAACGGCCAGACGGTGCAGATCAGCCTCGTCTTCGGGGACGTGCAGGCGCCGCTGGTGGTGGCGCTGCTCATCGCCGCGGCGCTCGGGGCGCTGATCGCGGCGTTCGCCGGCCTCGTCCTGCGCGCCCGCCGCCGCAACCGCTGACCCTCCCGGCCCGGGACGCGCCCGACCCCTGCGGGCGTGTCCCGGCCCGCGGCCTTGCTCCTGGTTACCCGCCGGTAATAACGTTCGTTACCGGCGAGTAGGTAGCTGCTCGCCGTCCCGACGGCACGGAGCAACGGAGCCTGACCGCATGAGCCACTACACCGCGAACCTGCGGGACCTCGAGTTCAACCTCTTCGAGTTCCTCGACACCAAGGACCGGTTCGGCACCGGCCCGTTCGCGCAGATGGACGCCGAGACCGCGCGCGGCGTGCTCGCCGAGATCCGGCGCCTGGCCGAGGGCCCGATCGCCGAGAGCTTCACCGACGCCGACCGCAACCCGCCGGTGTTCGACCCCGCCACGCACTCGGTGACGCTGCCCGAGTCGTTCAAGCGCTCCGTGCGCGCCCTCGAGGACGGCGAGTGGTACCGCCTGGACCTGCCCGAGGAGCTCGGCGGCTTCGGCGCTCCGCACGCACTGACCTGGGGCGCCTTCGAGATGGTCCTCGGCGCCAACCCCGCCGTCTTCATGTACGGCGCGTGGGCCGCCTTCGCCGCCGTCCTGCACGAGCTGGGCACCGCCGACCAGAAGCGGCTCGCCGAGCTCATGATCGAGCACAGGTGGGGCGCCACGATGGTGCTCACCGAGCCCGACGCCGGCTCCGACGTCGGCGCCGGCCGCACGAAGGCCGTGCAGCAGGAGGACGGGTCCTGGCACATCACCGGCGTGAAGCGGTTCATCACCTCCGCCGAGCACGACCTGTCCGACAACATCGTCCACCTGGTGCTGGCCCGCCCCGAGGGCGCGAAGCCGGGCACCAAGGGCCTGTCGCTGTTCGTCGTCCCCAAGTTCCACGTCGACCTCGGGACCGGCGCGCTCGGCGAGCGCAACGGCGTCCACGTGACCAACGTCGAGAAGAAGATGGGCCTCAAGGTCTCCACGACCTGCGAGCTCACCTTCGGCGACGGCCCGGTGCCGGCCAAGGGCTGGCTGGTCGGCGAGGTGCACGACGGCATCGCCCAGATGTTCAAGGTCATCGAGCACGCCCGCATGTTCGTGGGCACCAAGGCGATCGCGACCCTCTCCGCGGGCTACCAGCAGGCGCTGGCGTTCGCCAAGGAGCGGGTGCAGGGCGCCGACCTCACCGCCACGTCGAAGGACGCCCCGCGGGTGACCATCACCCACCACCCCGACGTGCGCCGCTCGCTCATGCTGCAGAAGTCCTACGCCGAGGGCATGCGGGCGCTGTACCTCTACGCGGCGAGCTTCCGCGACCAGGTCACCGAGGCCGAGGCCGCCGGCACCGCCGACAGCGAGGAGGCCGAGCTGGCCGCCCGCGTCAACGACCTGCTGCTGCCGGTGGTCAAGGGCTTCGGCTCCGAGCGGGCCACGCAGCTGCTCACGAGCGAGTCGCTGCAGACCCTGGGCGGGTCGGGCTACCTGCAGGACTACCCGATCGAGCAGTACATCCGGGACTCCAAGATCGACACCCTCTACGAGGGCACCACGGCGATCCAGGGCCAGGACTTCTTCTTCCGCAAGGTCGTCAAGGACGGCGGCGTCGCGCTGACCTGGCTGGCCTCGCAGATCCAGGCCACCATCGCCGCCGAGGCCGGCAACGGCCGGCTCAAGGAGGAGCGGGCGCACCTCGCGACCGCCCTCGGCGAGGTCCAGGCGATGCTCGCCGCGATGTTCGGGCAGCTCACCGGCGCCCAGCAGGACGTGACCAAGCTGTACGAGGTGGGCCAGAACACCACCCGGCTGCTGCTGGCCGTCGGCGACCTGGTCACCGCGTGGCTGCTGGTCCGCCAGTCCGAGGTGGCGCTGGCCGCCCTGGCCGGCGCGGTGAGCGAGAAGGACCGGCTGTTCTACGAGGGCAAGCTGGCCGCCACCCGCTTCTTCACCACCCAGGTGCTGCCGCGGCTGGCCGGCGAGCGGGCGATCGTCGAGGCCACCGACAACGCGCTGATGGAGGTCCCCGAGGGCGCCTTCTGACGGAGGACCTCGTCCTCCCGGCGGCCGCCGTCCCCTCGCGGGACGGCGGCCGCCGTCGTCTGTGGCGCCGGGAGCGGCGGACCCCACCGCGCGGTGCCCGTCCTCGCGCCGCAGGGTGAGGCCGGGCACCACGCGGCGCGGGCGGTGGCCGACCCGCCGCCGGCCGTTTCGCCGGGACGACGGCGGGCATGCCTCCCGCGGCAGCGCCGTCGGACAGGAGGCACCATGACCGACCCGCAGGGCAGCGACCGCATCCAGCAGGACGTCCCGACCGCGTCGGGCTCGGGCGACAACAGCAGCACCGGGACCGGCTTCGACGACGTCCCCCTCACCCGCGACGAGGCCCTCGAGCGGGACGCCGCCTCCGGCGACGACCTGCCCGCCACGGCCGACGGCGACGTCGCCCGCGCCCGGGGCGGCGCGGCGTCCGGCGAGGTCCCCGGCCCCACCCCACGATCCGGAGGAGGCACCGACTGATGACCGAGCCCGAGAGCAGCGGCTACCACGACTCCCCCGCCACCTCGGACCCCGACGGGGACCTGGTGGACGGGACGCCCGGCCACGACCGCGGTGACGGTGGCGAGGCGGACACGACCCTGACCACCGACGCCGAGGCCCAGCGCGACGACTCCCTCGTCCGCGGCGGCAACGAGGCCGGCTGACCGGCACACGCCACGGGGCGCCCCCGATCCGGATCGGAGGCGCCCCGTGGCGTGTGCGCTGCGGTCAGACCCGGGTGGCCGCCCGGTCCGCCGTCGTCCCGACGGCGTCGTCCGCGGCGAGGTCGCGGACGCGGGTCTCGCCGTAGGCGAGGACCGCCACCAGCGTGACGACGGAGCAGACGGCCAGGTAGACGGCCACGCGCGTCGGGCTGGGCTCCTCGAAGCTGCCGAGCAGGGCGACCGCGATCAGCGGCGCGGGCGCACCGGCCACCACGGACGCCAGCTGCGCGCCGATGGAGACACCGGTGTAGCGGGCCTTGGTGCCGAACAGCTCGGCGAAGAACGCCGCCTGCGGGCCGTACATGGCGCCGTGGAAGAGCAGGCCGACGATCAGCGCCAGGACGACGAGGGCGAAGCTGCCGGTGTCGAACAGGCCGAACAGGGCGAAGCCCCAGATCCCGGTGCCGGCGGCGCCGAGCAGGTAGACCGGCCGGCGGCCGACGCGGTCGGACAGCGCGCCCCACAGCGGGATGGTCACCAGGTGCACCGCGGACGCGACGAGCAGCGCGTTCAGGGCGAACGAGGCGTCCAGGCCGAGCGCCTTGGTGAGGTAGGCCGTGGTGAACGCCGTGAGGATGTAGAAGGCGACGTTCTCGGCGATGCGCGCGCCCATGGCGACGAGCACCTCGCGCTTGTAGCGCTTGAGCACGACGGCGATCGGCGCCTGCTCGGCCGCGCCGGTCTCCCGGGCCTTCGCCTCGGCGACGCGCTGCGCCTCGAGGAACACCGGCGACTCGCTGACCGCCAGCCGCACCCACAGGCCGACCAGGATGAGCACGGCCGACAGCAGGAACGGGATGCGCCAGCCCCAGGCCTCGAAGGCGGCGTCGGACTGGAACGCGGCCAGCAGCGCGAGCACGGCGGTGGAGAGGAGCTGGCCGGCGGGCGCCCCGGCCTGGGGCCAGGAGGCCCAGAAGCCGCGGTTCTCGGGCCGGCCGTGCTCGGAGACGATGAGGACGGCGCCGCCCCACTCGCCGCCGAGGGCGAAGCCCTGCACCAGGCGGAGGAACACCAGCAGCAGCGGGGCGAGCGCGCCGACGGTCGCGTAGGTCGGCAGCAGGCCGATGGCGAAGGTGGCGCCGCCCATCATGAGCAGCGAGACGACCAGCAGCTTCTTGCGCCCGACCCGGTCGCCGAAGTGGCCGAAGACCAGCGCGCCGATCGGGCGGGCCGCGAAGCCGATCGCGTAGGTGCCGAAGGCCAGCAGGACGCCGGCGAAGTCGGAGGAGTCGGGGAAGAAGAGCGGGCCGAAGACCAGCGCGGCGGCCGAGCCGTAGAGGAAGAAGTCGTACCACTCGACGGTGGTGCCGATGATGCTCGCACCGACGACGCGGCCGAAGCTCCGTCTCTGGTGGGTCTGGGCGGGTGCGGACACGCGGTTCTCCTCGGTGGACGGATCCGGACCCGCCTGACGCTAGGAACGGCGCGGGGGCCTGCCCATGTGGCGGAGGCCAGTTCTGTGAACCAGGTCATGTGGTCCGCACCCATGTCCGGGCGCGGACCCGTGCGCCGACCGGCCGGGACGGGCGGTGTGGTCGGCACCCATCCCCGGCCCCGGAGGTGTGTGCGCCGCCGCCGTGTGAGCCACCCCGCTCGCGGCCTAGCGTCGCCGCCATGAGCGCGAAGGACCTCGAGGGACGGCGGGCGATGGTGACCGGCGGGGGGTCGGGCATCGGGCGTGCGGTCGCCGCCCGGCTGGCCGAGGCCGGCGCCGCGGTGGTCGTCGTCGACCGGGACGGCGCGGCGGCCGAGGAGGTGGCCCGCACCGTGGGCGGCAGCGCGGTCGCCGTCGACCTGTCCGACCTGGCCGCCGTCGACGCGCTCGACCTCGACGTCGACGTGCTGGTCAACAACGCCGGCTTCCAGCACGTCGCGTCGCTGCACGAGTTCCCCGTCGAGGTCTTCTCCACCATCCAGCGGCTCATGGTCGAGGCGCCGTTCCGCCTGGTCCGCGGCGCGCTGCCGCACATGTACCGGCGCGGCTGGGGCCGGGTGGTCAACGTCAGCTCGGTGCACGGGCACCGGGCGTCGCCGTTCAAGTCCGCCTACGTCACCGCCAAGCACGCGCTCGAGGGCCTGTCGAAGGTGGTGGCGCTCGAGGGCGCCCCGCACGGGGTCACCTCCAACTGCGTGGCCCCGGCCTACGTGCGGACGCCGCTGGTGGAGGGGCAGATCGCCGACCAGGCCCGCACCCACGGGATCTCCGAGGACGAGGTCGTCGAGCAGGTCATGCTCGCCCCGGCGGCGCTCAAGCGGCTGATCGAGCCGGCCGAGGTCGCCGACGCCGTCGCCTGGCTGTGCTCCCCCGCCGCGGCCTCGGTCACCGGCACCTCGCTGCTCATGGACGGCGGGTGGACCGCCCACTGATGGCGCGACCGGGGAGGATGCCGGTCGTGGCCCGCACCGCAGCGCTGCCCGCCGACGGCCCCGGCCGCACACCCCGGGTGCCCTCGGCGGCCGCCGAGTACCTGCAGATGGTCCTCGACGACGCTGCGGCCATCGAGTACGAGGGCCCGCTGGTGCGCGCCCGGACCGCCGGCGCCGACCCCGCCACGCTGGCCGAGCTGGAGCGGGTCCGGCTGCTGGCCCTGCAGGTGCGCGCCGCCTTCGCCGCCCGCCGCCGGCGGGAGTCGGAGCTGTCGGCGCTGTTCGACACCGCGAGCGACCTCGCCACGCTGCGCGGCGTCGACTCGGTGCTCGTCGCGATCGTCCGCCGCGCCCGCCAGCTGCTGGGCACCGACGTCTCCTACCTGACGCTCAACGACGACGCCCACGGCGACACCTACATGCGGGTGACCGACGGCTCGGTGTCGGCCCGCTTCCAGGCGCTGCGGCTGCCGATGGGCGAGGGGCTGGGCGGGCTGGTGGCCCAGACGGCCGCGCCCTACGCGACGGCGAGCTACTTCACCGACGCCCGGTTCCACCACACCGACGACATCAACGGCGGCGTCCGCGAGGAGGGCCTGGTCGCCATCCTCGGCGTGCCGCTGATCCGCGGCTCGCAGGTCATCGGGGTGCTCTACGCCGCCGACCGGTCGGAGCGGACCTTCGACCGGTCCGAGGTGGCGCTGCTCGGCTCGCTGGCCGCGCACGCGGCGATCGCGCTGGACAACGCGCGGCTGCTGGAGGAGACCCGGGCCGCCCTGGAGGAGCTGTCGGCGGCCACCCGGGAGCTGCGGGAGCACACCGAGTCGGTGGAGCGGGCCGCGGGCGCGCACGACCGGTTCATCGACGTCGTGCTCCGCGGGGGCGGCGTCGAGGGCGTGGCCGCGGCGGTGACCGACGCCCTGGGCGGGCGGATCACCGTGATCGACGAGGAGGGCCGCCCGTCCCCCGCGGCCGACGGCGGCGGCGCGCTGCCGCCCGACCCGGCCGGCGCGCTGGCGCTGGCCCGCTCCACCGGCCGCACCGTGCGCGACGGCGACTGGTGGACCGCGGCGGTGACCGTGGGGAGCGACCTGCTCGGCGGGCTGGTGCTGCAGCGCGAGGGCGACCTGTCCGACGCCGACCAGCGCATCCTCGAGCGCGCCGCGCTGGTCACCGCGCTGCTGCTGCTCATCCGGCGCACCGCCGGCGAGGCCGAGGGCCGGGTGCGCGGCGAGCTGCTCGACGAGCTGCTGACCGTGCCGCTGCGCGACCCCGACGGCCTGCGCGAGCGCGCCCGCCGGCTGGGCACCGACCTGGACCGGCCGGCGTCGGTCGTCGTCGTCCGGGTGGAGGAGCGCTGCCGCGGCCGGGCGCTGGCCGCCGCCGCGCACCTGGCCGCGACCCGCGGGGGGCTCGCCGGGGTCCGCGACGGCCGCGTCGTGCTGTGCCTGCCCGACCTCGCGCCGGGAGCGGCGGCCGCGCTGGTGCGCCGCGAGGTCGCCGCGGCGGTCGGGCGGCCGGTCACCGCCGGCGGCGCCGGGCCCGCGCCCGGCCCGGCCGCGGTGGCCGGCGCGTGGGCCGAGGCCGCGCGGTGCGCCTCGACGCTGGAGGCGCTGGGCCGCACCGGGGAGTCGGCGAGCGCGGACGAGCTGGGCTTCGTCGGCCTGCTGGTGGGCGAGGGCCGCGACGTGCCCGGCTTCGTGCAGGCCACGCTGGCGCCGGTGCTCGACTACGACGCCCGCCGGGGCACCGACCTGGTGGCCACGCTGCGGGCCTGGTTCGACACCGGCGGCTCCCCCGCGCGGGCGGCCGAGGTGCTCAACGTGCACGTCAACACGGTCACCCAGCGGCTGGACCGGGTCGGCCGGCTGCTGGGCCGCGACTGGTCGGCGCCGGAACGGGCGCTGGAGGTGCAGCTGGCGCTGCGGCTGCACCGGCTGACCGCTGCCGAGGGCGCCGCCGGCTAACCGGGCGCCCCTCCGGGCGGGAAGACCGTGTTCAAGGCGTCGTGGCGCTTCCCGCAGCGCCGGCAGACCTTCTCGTCCGGGCCGCGCAGCCGCTCGTCGTCGGGGTGCCGCTGGACGTAGGCGTGCAGCCCCAGGCGGCAGAGCAGCGGCTTCGGGGTGGTCCGCGCGTCGCCGGCCATGGCGATCGCCTCCCTCGTCGCAGACCCCCAGGCTGGCACCGTCCCGTCCCCGGCCGGTGGGTCGGAGGACCCTCCTACCCTGGTCCGGTGACCGCCGTCCTCCCCCGCCTGCCGGCGGCCGAGTGGACGGCGCGGGCGGCCGCGCACCACGCGCGGGTGGAGCGGTGGACCGCGCCGCACCGCGACCGCCGCCGCCGGGGTGAGAAGCACCCGGTGCTGGACTTCCTGTTCACCTACTACTCCGAGACGCCGTCCCGGCTGCGCCGGTGGCACCCGGGGCCGGGCGTCGCGCTGGCGCCGTCGGCGCAGGGGCCGGCGCCGCACGCGGCCTGGCGCTGGTACGCGACCGGCGACGACGGCGCGGTGCGGCTCGACGTCGCGGCCTTCCTGGCCGACCGGGCGCCGACCGTCCGCTTCGTCCGGGACCTGCTCGCCGCCACCGCGTCGCGGCCGGCGCAGACCGGCTGCTTCGGGCTGCACGAGTGGGCGATGGTGCACCGCGCCGGCGAGCGGCGGCACGTGGTCCCGCTGCGGCTGGGGCAGGCGGGCACCGACGCCGTCGTGGAGGCGCACGCGATCCGGTGCAGCCACTTCGACGCGTTCCGGTTCTTCACGCCCTCCGCCGTCGGGCTCAACCGGCTGCAGCCGACGCGGGAGACGCAGGTCGCGATGGAGCAGCCGGGCTGCCTGCACGCGACGATGGACCTCTACAAGTGGGCCTACAAGCTCTCCCCTGCGGTGCCCGGCGAGCTGGTGGCCGACTGCTTCGAGCTCGCCGTCGAGGTGCGCGAGCTGGACATGCGGGCCTCGCCCTACGACCTGACCGACCGCGGCTACGCGCCGGTGCGGATCGAGACGGCCGAGGGCAAGGCGGAGTACGTGGCCGCGCAGCGGGGCTTCGCCGAGCGCGCGGCCCCGCTGCGGCGGCGGCTGGTCGAGGTCTGCGACGCCCTGCTGGGCTAGACGCCGTCGCGGGGGCCGGCCGCGCCGACGCCCACCCCGCGGGACGCCGTCTCCCGCAGCTGCTCGACCACCCGGCCCGGCGGCGGCGTCGCCCCGCCCGACGGCGCGGCGGGACGGCGGCCCGAGCGGCGCTCGCGCAGCCGGGCGACCAGGCCCGCGATGCCGCCCGGCACGAAGAAGACGACCACCACGAACAGCGCGCCGAGCAGGAACAGCGGCTCCGACAGCGGCACCCGCAGCCAGGCCGGCAGGTCCTGCACGGCGGTCGAGGAGGCGAGGTCGGTGAGCCGACTGTCGAGATAGGTGTAGAGGACGCCGCCGAGCACCGCGCCCCACCGGCTGCCCGCGCCGCCGAGCACCACCATGACCAGCAGGCCGAGGGTGAAGTCGGCGGTCGTCGTCCGCGGCGTGGAGCCGCCGAGCAGCAGCAGGTGCACCACCCCGCCGAGCGCGGCCAGCAGGCCGGCGAGGACGAAGACGACCAGCTTGAACGAGTAGGGCCGCAGGCCCAGCACCTCGACGCGGCGCTCGTTCTCCCGGATCGCCTGCCACACCCGCCCGGCCCGCGAGCCGGTCACCCACGCCACGACGACGTAGACGACGGCGAGGTAGGCCAGCGCCAGCCAGTACAGGTTGACGGTGTTGAGGACGCCGACGAACGCGTCGGGCACGGCCGAGCGGTCCAGCGCCAGGCCCTCCTCGCCACCGGTCAGGCCGCCGGGGTCGCGCAGGACGACGATCGACCCGACCTGCGCCATGGCCAGCGTGACCATGGAGAAGGCGATGCCCGAGACCCGCAGCGCCACCCCGCCGACCAGCAGCGGCAGGGCGGTGCCGACCACGGTGGTCAGCGCGAGCGCCGCGCCCAGGCCCCAGCCGAGCTCGGTGAGCGCCAGGTTGGCCACGTACGTGCCGGCCGCGAAGTAGAGCGCGTGCCCGAACGACAGCAGCCCGGTGAACCCGAACAGCAGGTCGTAGGACAGCGCCACCCCGCCGAAGACCAGGCACAGCGCCAGCAGTTGCAAGGTGCCGGGGCTGTTGAGGACGCCGTCGAACAGACCGGGGACCTGCAGCGTGGAGTACGGCAGGACGGCCAGGACGACGAGGACGACCAGCGGCGCCAGCCGCGTCAGCTTCGGGCTCATGCCACCCTCGCGGTCAGCCCGCCGGGGCGGGTCAGCAGGACGACGGCGAGCAGCAGGACGACCGACAGGTCCCCCACCCCGCTGGCCGCGTAGTAGTTGGCGAACTGCTGCACGAGCCCGACGAGGACCGCGGCCACCGCGGCGCCGGTGATCGAGCTCATCCCGCCGATGACGACGACGATGAAGGCGAAGATCAGCAGCGAGGTGCCCTGGCCCGGCGAGATCGAGCCGAGGTAGACCCCGCCGAGCGCGCCGGCCAGCGCCGCGAACGCGCCGCCGATGGCGAAGACCAGCGTGAACGCCCGCCGCACGTCGATGCCGAGCGCGGTGACCATCGACCGGTTCTCCACGCCGGCGCGGATGACCAGGCCGAAGCGGGTGTAGCGGAGGAAGGCCAGCACGGCGAGCAGCACGACGACGGCGCTGCCGATGAGCAGGAAGCGGTCGTTGGGCACGCTGGCGCCGAGCACCGACGTCGTGTCCTCGGCCCACGCCGGCGCCGGGAACGGCCGCGGGTCCGCGCCCCAGATCGCCCGCACCAGCGCGACCAGCGCCAGGCTCAGCCCCACGGTGACCAGCACCTGCTCGATGTGCCGCTCGTACAGCGGGCGGATGAGCAGCAGCTCGATCAGCGCGGCCACGACCGTGCCGACGGCGACCCCGAAGGCGACGGCGAGGGCGAAGCCCCACCCGCCGGACCCGGCGCCGGGCAGGTTCTCCGAGGCCCACCAGGTGCCGTAGGCGCCGATGGTGAGGAAGGCGCCGTGGGCGAAGTTGAGCACGCCCATCAGCCCGAAGATCAGCGAGAGCCCCGAGGCGACGAGGAAGTACAGCGCCGCGAGCCCGAGGCCCGTGACCGTCAGCAGGACGACCGTGCTCATGCGCCGGCCTCGCCGGCGCTCGTCCGGTGCATGGGCACCCGTGGCTCCGTCTCCGGTGGGCTCGCGAGCTCGCCCGCTGCGTGCGCACCCCCGCTCGTGGCGACGCCGAGCAGCTCGCGGGTGCGGTCGGCGTCGGCCAGCAGCTCCGGCGCCGGCCCGCTCCACACCGCGCGCCCCTGGTCGACGACGACGGCGTCGGTGGCCATGCGGCGCACCACGGACAGGTTCTGCTCGACGAGCAGCACCGTCACCTCCTCGGCGGCGCGGGCGAGCACGTCGGCGACCTCGGCGACCAGCAGCGGCGCCAGGCCCTTGGTCGGCTCGTCGACGAGCAGCAACTGGTTGTCGTTGAGCAGCAGCCGGGCGATGGCCACCATCTGCTGCTGGCCGCCCGAGAGGGTCCCGGCCAGCTGCCGGCTGCGCTTCTCCAGCTCGGGGAAGAGCTCGTACACGCGGTCGGGGTGGTGCGCGGAGTCGCGCCGCTCGGCCAGCGTGAGGTTCTCGGCGACGGTCAGCCCGCCGAAGACCTCGCGGTCCTCGGGGGCGTAGCCGACGCCGAGCCGGACGACGTCGTGGGTGCGCCGGCCCGACAGCCGGTGCACGCGGCCGGCGGCGTCGGTGAGCTCGATGCGGCCGGTCGAGGGCACCAGGCCGAGCACCGACTTGACCGTCGTCGTCTTGCCCGCGCCGTTGCGGCCGAGCAGCGCGGTGACGCCGCCGCGGCGGACGGTGAGGTCGACGCCCTGCAGGACGTGCGACCCGGACAGCCGGACGTGCACGTCGGAGAGCCGGAGCAGCACCGGCCGGTCGGCGGCGGTCACAGCTGGTCCCCCAGGTAGGCCTCCTGGACGACGGGGTCGGCGGTGACCCGCGCCGGGGTGTCGAGTGCGAGCAGCGCGCCGTGGTGCATGACGGCGACCCGGTCGGCGAGGCCGAGCAGGACGTCCATGTGGTGCTCGACCATGAGCACCGTCCGGCCCTCCTCGCGGTGCACGTCGGCGATGACCTGCGTGAGGCCGGCGACCTCCCCGGTGCTCACGCCGGCCATCGGCTCGTCGAGCAGCACGACGGCGGGGTCGGTGGCCAGCAGGATCGCCAGCTCCAGCTTGCGCTTGTCGCCGTGGGAGAGGGACCCGGCCAGCGCGTCGCCGCGGGCGGCGAGGCCCACCCGGGTCAGCGCCCGCTCGGCCACCTCGAACGCCCGGTCCGAGGCGCGCACCCGCTGCCAGGGCCGCAGGCTGCCGCCGAGCCGGGCCTGCGCCGCCAGGCGCACGTTCTCCCGGACGCCGAGGCCCGCGAACACCGACGAGGACTGGAAGGTCCGGCCCAGCCCCAGGCGGGCCCGCGCGGCCGGGCTCGAGCGGGTGATGTCGGCGCCGTCCAGCGTGATCGTCCCGGCGGTGACCGGCAGCAGGCCCGAGAGCAGGTTGAACAGGGAGGTCTTGCCCGCCCCGTTGGGTCCGATGACGGCGACGAACTCGCCGGGCGCGACGTCGAACGAGACGTCGGAGACGATGACCGCGCCGCCGATCGCGCAGGTCAGGCCGGCCACCCGGAGCACCGGCCCGCCCGCGGGGCGGGCGGCCGCTGCCGGGGCGGGGAGGGAGCTGGTCACTGCCCGGTCCTCGGGAGGAGCGCCCGGGTCAGGAGGTGGCGACCGGCGGCGCGGTGGCCTCCGGGTCGAGGGTCTCGACCAGCACCGGGACGAGCTGGTCGCCCTGCTGCTCCAGGCGGGCCTGGAACATCGGCTGCAGGAGCGCGTGGTCCTCCTCGCGGATGGTCAGCTCGCCCTTGACGCCGTCGAACTGCCAGCCCTCGAGCGCGTCGACCATGGCGCCGACGTCGTCGCCGCCCTCCTGGAGCGCGTGCACCACCATCTGCGCGGCGGTGAAGCCGTCCGGGGTGAACAGGTCGACCGTGCCGCCGGCCTCCTCGACCCGCTCGGTCATCGCCTGGCTGACCTCGTTGTCCACGGCCTCGGCGAAGAAGTGCGACAGGTAGTCGATCTGCGTGGCCTGCGCGCCGTAGGTGGCGTAGCTGGCGCGGATGTCCAGGCCGGTGACGACGGTGGTGGAGTCGAGCACGCCCTGCTGGCCCATCGCCTGCCACATGGCCGGCGCGGTCTCCCCGGCCCAGGCGACGAAGACTAGGTCGGCGCCGGCGTCGCGGGCCTGCGAGGCGAACGGCGTGAAGTCGGTGGCGCTGGCCGGCACCAGCAGCGGGGTGACGGTGGCCCCGGCCTCGCCGAGGACGGCGGTCACGGCGCCGACGTTGGCCTGGCCGAAGGCGCTGTCCTGGGCGAAGACCAGCACGTCCTTGCCCTGCGCGTCCCCGATGAACGACTGCGCGGTGAGGATGTCCTGGTAGGTCTGCCGGCCCGACCGGAAGGTGTTGTCGTTGACGCCGGTGACCGCGTCGGTGGCGGCCGGCCCGGAGATGAACAGGACGTCGTTCTGCTCGGCCAGCGGCGCGACCTGGGTCGCCACGCCCGAGGCGGTGGACCCGGCCAGCACCCGCACGCCCTGGCCGATGAGGTCGGTGGCCTCGGCGACGGCCTTGGCCGGGTCGCCGGCGTCGTCGCGCTCGACGACCTCGATCGGCCGGCCGTCGACCTCGCCGGTGCCGTCGGTGGCGTAGTCCAGGCCGGCCTCGAAGCCCTGCAGGTACTGCTCGCCGTAGGTGGCCAGCGGCCCGGTGGAGGAGAACACGAGCCCGACCCGGATCGGCTCGCCCTCGCCGCCGCCGTCCCCGCCGCTCCCGCCCGAGGAGGCGGCGGTGGGGCTGCCGCAGGCGGCGACCGAGAGGGCAAGCGCGGCGCCCGTGGCGAGGACGGCGGTCCGGGACCGGTGGCGGGGACGCGACATGGCGAACTCCTCGGGGGTGTGCGACGGTGCACGGTTGCTGCTCCGGACGGTCCCGTCCGGCGTGGTCTGGACCACACCGTAGGGAGCCGCTCACGGGCTGCCCATGTCGGTGACCTCCACAGCCACACCCGCCCCTGTGGTGAGCGAGCACACGTCCCCGGCCGGCACGGGCCGTTCACCAGGGGGCCGTACCGTCGGACGGGTGACCTCGACCTCCGGTGACGTGCGCACCGACCGCTGGCTGCGGCTCGACGGGACGACCAACACGCGCGACCTGGGCGGCCTGCCCACCACCGACGGCGGCACCACCGCGTTCGGCCGCGTGCTGCGCAGCGACAACCTGCAGACCCTCAGCGACGACGACGTCCGGCGGCTGGTGGAGGACCTGGGCGTGCGCGAGGTGATCGACCTGCGCACCACGGCCGAGGTGCTGCTCGAGGGTCGCGGCCCGCTGCGCGCGGTCGCGGAGGTCACGCACCGGCACTTCAGCCTGCTGCCCGAGCGGGGCCACCACACCGACGTGTTCGCCGTCGAGGAGGACGAGGTCCCCGACCTGCCGGCCGACTGGGCCGAGACGGTGCTGCCGCGGCAGACCACCGAGGCCGACGAGGTCGAGCCGCCCGCGGTGCGCTCCTACCTCGGCTACCTGCACCACCGCCCCGAGAACGTGCTGGCGGCGCTGCGGGCGATCATCGCGAGCGACGGCGCGGCGGTCGTGCACTGCGCCGCGGGCAAGGACCGCACCGGCGTCGTCGCGATGTTCTCCCTGGCCGCGGCCGGGGTGCCCGACGAGGAGATCGTCGCCGACTACGCGCTGACCGCCGAGGTCATCGAGGCCCTGGTGGCGAAGCTGCGGCGGTCGCCGACGTACGCCGACGACATGACCCGCCGCGACGTCGCCAGCCACACGCCGCGGGCGGCGACCATGCAACGGCTGCTGGAGATCCTGGGCGAGCGGCACGGCGGGCCGCTGGGCTGGCTCGACGAGCACGGCTTCGGCGCCGCCGAGCAGGCCGCGCTGCGCGCGAGGCTCCGCGACTGACGCCGTTCCCGAGATCCTGAGCGGGCAGCGCGGGGTGTGTTCCAGCTCCGGATCGACCACTCAGGGGACACCGGCGACAGGCGTGAGCCCGTCCGACCGAGGGGCCAGAGACCAGATCCTGTCCTGCGGATCAGGCGGGCCGTCGCTACTGCAGGTGTCTCTGAGCGGCCCACTCAGGGACAGACCCTGGACGGTCAAGCAGAGCGCGGTGTGGCCACGAATTCATCCGGGGTCGCTCTTGCGCGCGAGCAGGACCAGGCCGGCCACCCCGAGCCCGATCGCGATGCCGGAGCACGCGATGACGATGAGCCCGATGGCCATACGCCCTTCCTCGAACCCGGGAACGCCGAGGCCGAGCATGACGACGAATCCGACCACGTCCGACAGCACACAACTGGCGTAGCCGATCCTGGTCACCACGGCAGGCACGTTCCCGGATCACCACCCCTGGACCGGCAACCTCGTTCCTCCAGGTCAGCGACCTGGAGGCGGACTGGCACGGAGGCACGGGCTGTCGACGAAGCTGCCTTCAGGGGGACCTCTAGCGGACGTTGTCGAGGCTGCTCGTCGGCCGGTGTGTCCCGAGCGGCCCACACATCTACTTCGGCGAGTCCGGGAGCGGCGGCGTGGATGCTACGGAGCAGCGGGCGAGGGGCCTCCGACTCTGGAGGCGGGAGGTCCCGAGACGTAGCGTCCCTCATGGCCAAGAAGCCCGTGGTGTGCCGACTCGGGGTCCATTCTTCCGTGTACGCGCATCCTCGCGACGAGCACCAGGGGCCGGATCAATACCGAGAGCAGGTGTGCCGTCGCTGCGGCAAGGGTCGCGACGATCACATCCTCGCCCTTCCGCGAAACTCTCCGCCAGGCCTTGGGCCAACCATCTTCGGCTGATCGTGCTGAGGCTTTCAGACAGCAGTGAGCCCCGCCGTCGTGATGAACTGGCGGGGTGCCGCCCACGGGGAGGGCGATGACCTGGCCGGGCAAGAGACACCCCGGATCCGCCTCCCCGGAACGCACCGGTCCAACTGACGTTCACCGATCCGTCGGTCACCGGGTGTGTCCCCAAGCGGCCCATCAAGGGACACGCCTACGCGACGATCTAGGGCCCACTTCGCTGCCGGCAGTGTGTGTGCATGAGCGAGCGGCACCGCCACACGCGGCCTGACTGGCCGCTGCTGATCGGCTCCCTCCCGCTCGTGTGCTTCTTGACCACCCTTGGCAGCTTCGGTGCCTGGTTCGGGCTGATGACCCAGTGCACCAACACCTACGACTGCACCACAACCAGTTGCGTCCCATGCCGCGAGACCAGTACCTGGCTGAACATCGGCTGGGCTGTACAGAGCGTGCTACTGCTGATCGGCACGGCCCTGGCTGTCCTCGGTGCACGCCGGCTCCACCTGCGCGCGGTCCGGCTGGCTGCCCTGCTCCTCGGCCGGGGGAGCATCCTGCTGTTCGCCGTCACCACCTCACTCGCCGGCCTCAGCTTCTAAGCCCGTGTCCCCAAGCGGCCCACTCAAGGACACCTGGCCGAGGACACCTGGCCGCCCTCAGCGAGAGCGTGCCGACAGGCCGGGATGGGCAATTCGTCTCTACTGCCACCGCGATGGCCAGGGCCAGAGTGGTCACGTCCTGGAAGCCCGAATCTCCGCCGGTGCTGCTGTGCGCTCGCGGCTCCGTCTCGGTCTGCGACTTCCCCCGCATCCGCATCGAGGACAGGCCATGACCACAGTCGAACAACGAGCCGGCATCCGTCCGTTCCACGTGGAGGTCCCGGAGGAGGCGCTGGCCGACCTGCGCCGCCGCCTCGCGGCGACGCGCTGGCCGTCCCGGGAGCTGGTCGAGGACCGCTCCCAGGGCGTGCAGTTGGCGACGATGCAGGCGCTGGCCCGCTACTGGGCGACCGACTACGACCTGCGCCGGGTCGAGGCCAGGCTGAACGCGGTGCCGCAGTTCACCACCGAGATCGACGGAGTGGACATCCACTTCATCCACGTCAGGTCACGGCACGAGAACGCGTTGCCACTGATCATGACGCACGGCTGGCCCGGCTCGGTCATCGAGCTGCTGGAGACCGTCGGCCCGCTGACCGACCCCACCGCGCACGGCGGCGCCCCCGAGGACGCCTTCCACCTGGTGCTGCCGTCGCTGCCCGGCTACGGCTTCTCGGGCGAGCCGACCGAGCTCGGCTGGGATGCCGGCCGCACCGCGCTCGCCTGGGCGGAGCTGATGCGTCGCCTCGGCTACACCCGCTACGTCGCGCAGGGCGGCGATCTGGGCGCCATCGTCACTGATGTGATGGCCCGCCAGGCACCCGAGGGGCTGGTAGGCATCCACACGAACTTCCTCGTGACGGTGCTGGCCGACCCCCCGCCGGAGGAGTCCGAGCAAGAACGCGCGGCTGCGGCTGCACTCGCCGAGTTCCAGGCCACCGGCTTCGCCTACTTCCTGGAGATGACCAATCGGCCGCAGACGATTGGCTACGCCCTGCTGGATTCACCCGTCGCCCTGGCGGCCTGGATGCTCGACCACGACACCGACAGCTACTACAAGATCTCCCGCGCCTTCCTCGACGGGCAGCCCGTGGGCAACCTCACGCGCGAGCACATCGTCGACAACATCACGCTGTACTGGCTGACGGGCACCGGGGCCTCGGCCGCCCGGTGGTACTGGGAGTTCGGACGGTTCGTGGCCGCAGCCCAGGCGTCCGGCCAGGCTCCTCCTGAGGTCTCGGTTCCGGTCGGCTTCACCACCTTCCCTGGTGAGATCTGGCGTACTTCGCGCAGCTGGGCCGAGAGGAGCTACCCCAACCTCACCTACTTCAACGAGGTCGACAGGGGCGGCCACTTCGCCGCCTGGGAGGAGCCGGCGCTCTTCACCTCCGAGGTGCGGGCCGCGTTCCGCCCGCTGCACACATCGGCGATCCCCGAGCCGCGTCGCTGATCATCGCCCGGCTTCAGGGCCACGACCTGTCCCTGAGGCCGCCTCCAGAGACAGCGGCCAGCCCGCAAGATCCGCAGGACAGGCCCTAGTCCGCCGTCCGCGGGGCCGGGGCCGGCGGGCGGTCGCGGTGCTTGTGCCGGTACATGGCCGCGTCCGCCTCGCGCAGCAGCCGCTCGGCGTCGCCGCCGGGGCCGGTGTGCACGGCGACGCCGGTGCTCGTGCCGACCGCCGCGGGCACGCCGTCGAGCCGGAACGGCTCGGTGAAGGCCGCCGCCACCCGGCCGACGACCGCCTCGGCGTCGGCCGGTGCGGCCAGCCGGGGCAGCAGGACCGCGAACTCGTCGCCGCTGAGCCGGCCGACGGTGTCACCGGGGCGCACCGCGGCCCGCAGCCGGGCCGACACCTGGCGCAGCAGCTCGTCGCCGGCCGCGTGGCCGAGGGTGTCGTTGACCGCCTTGAACCGGTCGAGGTCGCAGAACAGCACGCCGACGGAGCCGGTGGGGGCGACGGCGGCGAGCGCGGCGGCCAGCCGGTCGCGGAACAGCACCCGGTTGGGCAGGCCGGTGAGCGCGTCGTGGGTGGCCTGGTGCCGGACGGTCTCCAGCAGCCGGGCCTTCTGCAGCGCGGTGGAGGCCTGGTCGCCGACACCGCGCAGCCGGGCGAGGACGTCGGCGTCGAGGGCCTGGCTGACCTCGCCGTCGGCCCAGCTGGCGGTGACCACGCCGAGGAACGTGGTGCCGGCGAGCAGCGGGACGGCGACGACGTCGGTGAGGTGCATGGCGGCGAGCAGGTCGCGCATCGGGGCGCTGGCGCCGGTCGCGCTGACCACGCGGGGCTCGCGGTCGGTGAGGATGCCGAAGACCTCGGGCACGTCCCCGGCCCGCAGGGTCGCCGACCGCAGGACCTCCTCCTGCCCCGGGGACAGCCCGGCACAGGACTCCGCCCGCAGGACGCCGCCGGCCGGGTCCCACAGCAGGACGCCGGAGCTGCCGCAGCCCACGATCCCGGGCAGCGCCCGGGCGACCACGGCGCAGACCTCCGCCGCCCCGCCCGCCTGGGCCAGGCCGTGGGCCAGCTCCAGGAGGGCGCCGGCCCGGCGGGCCTCGAGCCGGCTGTCCTCGAGGGCCAGCACGAGGTCGAGGGCGGCCGCGGCGTGGCCGGCGTAGGCGGCGAGCATGGACCGCTCGTCGCCGAGGCCGCCGTCGCCGGGGCGGTGGAGCGCGGCCAGCCGGCCGTGGGTCCGGCGGGCGGAGGCGACGTCGACGGTGACCGCGCCGGGGCCCAGGTCGTCGCCGGCGAGCAGCCGCGCGACCAGCGGCGGCACCTCGTCGGGGGCCAGGCCCGAGCTGTGCACGAGCGGGGCGCCGCCGCGCGGGGAGGAGACGGCGAGCAGGTAGGCGGGGGCGAGGACGGCGGCGGCCGCGCGGTCGACGATCCGCCGCAGGACGGTCTCGAGGTCCCCGCCCTCGACCAGGTCGGTGGCCGCCGACTGCAGGCTGCGGACCTGCTGGCGCAGCGCGACGAGCTCGGGGTCGGCGGCGTCCGGGCCGCGGCGCCGGCGCGGCCACCGGCCGCGGCGCTCCCAGGTCAGGTGGTAGACGCAGGCCGCAGCACCGGAGGACTCGCACTCCTCGTGGACGACGGCGGCCGGGGCCAGGCCGAAGATGGTCGGCACCATGCTGATCAGCCCGCGCGCGTAGTCGCAGTCCAGCCGCGAGTGCACGTACCCCTCGTGCAGCCGGTAGCGCAGCGTCGCGGACGTGGCGTCGGACCGGAGCACCTCCATCGTGGAGGTGGTGGAGAAGTTGGCGACCGCGCGCGGCAGCCGGGCGAACACCTGCCGCGGTGAGCCCATGGCCCGCACGAGGACGACCAGGCTGGGGTTCATCCCGGTGCGCAGGGACTCCGCGCCGAGGCGGTACATGGCGCCGGGGTCGCCGAGGACCTCGGTGGCCGCGGCGAACAGGCGGATCCGGGTGTCGTAGCTGGTCCACGTCGCGGGCCGGGACAGCTCGGCGGCCGTGAACGGCACGCCCGCGCGGCGCAGGACCTCCTCGACCGCCTCGTCGCCGGCCTGCTGGCGGACGAAGGCGAGGACCAGCCCGGTGGTGGCACCCGACGTCTCACGGGCCTCCACCGGTGGGACGGTCCCGTCCGCGGGTCCTGCTGCGCTCACGCCGGGACGATCGGCAGGCGGGGCCGCCGGGTTGAGCGGGGCGGTGAGGTCCGGGGCGCCGCTCCCCCGTGCGGGGGAGCCCCCCCCCGGACAGCAGTCGGCCCCGGGCTGCGGAGGCAGACCGGGGCCGTGCAGGTACGCCGCCCAGGAGGCGGCCCGCCGTCAGAACCCGCGCGTGTAGAACGAGTTGCTGTTGGCCATGGTGAGCAGCTCGTCGCGCATCGCCGGGCTGCTGCTGCGGGCGAGGGCCCGGTCGATGGCCCGCCGCGTGCGAGCCGCCTGCCGACGCTGCCGCCAGGTGGTCCCGATGGACATGTCCGTGTCTCCTCTTCGGTGCTCTTCGTCGTCGTGCACCTGTAGTAAAGCAGGTGAGGCCGCGAGTATTCCGAAGGATCACAGGGCGTGTCAGCAGATGTCCGACGATCGTTCACCCCAGAGGGTGGGATCGGTCACGATGCGACGGCGTCCGGCCGCCGGCACCGGCGTCAGGCGCGGGCGAGCACCGCCCGGGCGGCGGCCCGGCCGGTCCGCGGGTCGTCGGCGGCCAGCGCGGCGGCCGCGGCCTCCCGGCAGGCGGCGAGGTCGACCGTGGCCAGCCGCGCGCCGACCCCGGCGACGGCGGAGCCGGCGCAGGACAGCGAGGTGACGCCGAGGCCGACGAGGACGCAGGCGAGCAGCGGGTCGGCGGCGGCCTCGCCGCAGACGCCGACCGGCTTGCCGGCCCGCCGGCCCGCGGCCGCGGTCAGCTCCACCAGCGCCAGCAGCGCCGGCTGCCACGGGTCGGTGAGGTCGGCCAGGTCGGCGGAGAGCCGGTCGGCGGCCAGCGCGTACTGCGACAGGTCGTTGGTGCCGATGGACAGGAAGTCGACGTGCCGGAGCACCCGGTCGGCCAGCAGCGCCGCCGAGGGCACCTCGACCATGACGCCGGGTACCAGCCCCCGCTCGCGCACCCGGGCGGCGAAGTCCGCGGCCTCGCCCTCGGTGGCCACCATGGGCGCCATCACCCAGGGCGTGGCACCGGTGCGGCGGGCGGCCTCGGCGACGGCGTCGAGTTGGCGGTCGAGCAGGCCGGGGTCGCGGCGGGCCACCCGCAGACCGCGGACGCCGAGCGCGGGGTTGGCCTCCTCGGGCGGCGTCGCGAACTCCAGCGGCTTGTCCGAGCCGGCGTCGAGGGTGCGCAGGACGACCCGGCGGCCGGCCGCGGCCTCGAGGACGTCGGCGTAGCCGCGCGCCTGCTCCTCGACGGTCGGCTCGGCGGCCCGGCCGAGGAAGGCGAGCTCGGTGCGGAACAGACCGACACCCTCGGCGTGCGCGGCCAACGCCGCCCGGGTGCCGTCGCCGTCCTGCACGTTGGCCAGCACGGGCACCGGGACGCCGTCGCGCGTGGCGGCCGGCCCCTGGTAGGCGGCCAGGGCCTCGGCCGCGCGGCGGGCGGCGTCGAGCTGGCCGGCGGCCACCGCCGGGTCCGGGTCGACGGTGACGGTGCCCTCCTCGGCGTCGAGCAGGACGGTCGCGCCGGCGGGGACGGCGTCCAGGCCCTCGACCGCGACGACGAGGGGCAGGCCCAGCTGGCGGGCGATGATCGCGGTGTGGCTGGTGGTCCCGCCCAGGCGGGTGGCCAGCCCGACGATGCGGGCGGGGTCGAGGCCGGCGGTGTCGGCCGGGGCGAGGTCGTCGGCGAGCAGGACCGAGGGCTGCGCGGGCGCGGGGACGCCGGGCTCGCCCTGGCCGGTCAGCTCGGCGACGACGCGGTCGCGGACGTCGCGCACGTCGGTCACCCGCTCGGCCATGACGCCGCCGAGCGAGGTGAAGACGTCGACGAACTGTTGTGCGGCCTGCACCGTCGCCACCGCGGCGGGGACGCCGGTGCCGATCCGCTGCTCCACCGCGCCGAGCAGCCCGCGGTCGCGCGCCATCCCGGCGGTCGCCGACAGCACCTCGGCCGTCATCCCGGTCGCCGCGGCGGCCCGGTCGGCCAGGCGGCCCGCGACCGTCTCGGCGGCCGCGGTGAAGCGCGCCCGCTCCTCCTCCCGTGCCGGCTCCGGCAGCTCGTCGAACGCCTCGGCGGGCAGCCGGACGGCGCCGGAGGGGCGGACGACGGGGCCGAGGACCACGCCGGGGACGACCGGGGTCCCGGTGAGGACGGTGCTGGCGGCGGTGGTGGACATGCGGACCTCGCGTGGGTCGGAGGGATGTCGGTCGGGGACCTCGTCGTCCGTCGGTGACCACAATCACGAAAACGTGTTGACTTGTCAACGTAACCAACGTACAACCACAAAGACACAAGCCCGTTCCCACACGTTCGGGCACTGCCGCCGGTCTTCTCAGGATGCCGGTGACCACCGAGGGGGGTCGACGGGTGTACGCCGAGGAGCGCCAGCAGGCCATCGCCACGCTGGTCGCCGAGCAGGGGCGGATCGCGGTCACCGCGGTGGCCGAGCAGTTCGGGGTCACCACCGAGACGGTGCGCCGGGACCTCGCCGTCCTCGAGCGGGCCGGCGTCCTGCGGCGCGTGCACGGCGGCGCCGTGCCCGCCGGGTCGCTCACGCTCATGGAGACGGCGCTGGCCGAGCGCAACGCCACCCGTGCCGAGGCCAAGCGCAAGATCGCCTCGGCGGCGCTGGACCTGCTGCCCGGCCGCGGCGGCAGCCTGCTGCTCGACGGCGGCAGCACCACCGCCGCGCTGGCCGAGGTCCTGCCGGTCGACCGGTCGCTGTTCGTGGCCACCAACGCGGTGCCGATCGCCGCCCGGCTGGCCAACGCGCCGGGTGTGACGCTGCACCTGCTCGGCGGCCGGGTCCGCGGGCTCACCCAGTGCGCGGTCGGCGAGACGCCGGTGCGGGCGCTGGCCGAGCTGCGGGTCGACGTCGCGTTCCTCGGCACCAACGGCATCACCCCCGGCCACGGCCTGACCACCCCGGACGAGGCCGAGGCCTCGGTGAAGCGGGCGATGGTGCGCTCCGGGCAGCGGGTGGTCGTGCTGGCCGACAGCAGCAAGCTCGGCCGCGAGCACCTGGTCCGCTTCGCCTCCCTCGACGACGTCGACGTCGTGGTCACCGACGACGGCGCCGACCCCGCGGTCCTCGACGAGCTGGACGCCGCGGGCGTCGAGGTCGTGGTCGCGTGAGCGGGGGACGCGTCGTCACGCTGACGGCCAACCCGAGCCTGGACCGGACGCTGGCCCTCCCCGGCGCGCTGGCCCGCGGCGAGGTCGCCCGCCTGGGTGCGAGCTCCACCGAGCCCGGCGGCAAGGGGGTCAACGTCGCCCGCGCGCTGGCCGCCGCCGGCGCCGACGTCCTCGCCGTCGTGCCCGCCGACCCCACCGACCCGCTGGTCGCCGCGCTGCACGCGCTGGACCTGCCGCTGGTCACCGTGCCCACCGGAGCCCCGGTGCGCACCAACTACTCGCTCACCGAGCCCGACGGCACCACCACCAAGCTGAACGAGCCGGGCACCCCGCTCGACGCCGGCCTGCGCGCCGCGCTCGCCGCCGCCGTGGCCGCGGCCGCCGCGGGCGCGCGCTGGGTGGTGCTGTCCGGCTCGCTGCCGCCCGGCACGCCGGAGGACTGGTACGCCGAGCTGGTCCGCGCCGTCCGGGGCACCGGCGCCCGGGTCGCCGTCGACACCTCCGAGGCGCCGCTGCGGGCGCTGCTCGCCGCCGGTCCGGCGTCCGCGCCGGATCTCCTCAAGCCCAACGCCGAGGAGCTGGCCCAGGTCGCCGGCACGACCGAGGCCGCGCTGCTCGCCGACCCCGCCGTCCTCCTCGCGGCGGTGCGGGCGCTGCACGCCGGCGGCGTCGGCGAGGTGCTACTGACCCTGGGCGGTGCCGGCGCGGTGCTGTCCACCGCCGACGGCGTGTGGTCGGCGCGCGCGCCGCGGATCGCCGTCCGCAGCACCGTCGGGGCCGGCGACTCGAGCCTGGCCGGCCACCTGCTGGCCGACCTGGCCGGCGCCCCGCCCGCCGAGCGGCTGCGCCGCGCGGTCGCCACCGGCTCGGCCGCCGCCGCGCTGCCGGGTTCCGCCGTCCCCACGCCGCAGCAGGTCCACCCGGACGCCGTCGAGGTGTCCCCTGGCCTGCCCGGCACCCCTCCCCACCCCGAGCCCGTCCCGGCCGCCGGCCGCGACGTCCCCTGACGCCCCGGAAGGTCCGTCATGTCCGCACTCATCACGCCCGAGCTGGTCGTCCTCGACGCCGACCTCGGCTCCGACAAGGCCGCGGTCGTCCGCCGGCTGGCCGGCCTGGTGGCCGACGCCGGCCGGGCCACCGGCGCCGAGGCGCTCGCCGGCGACGCGCTCGCCCGCGAGGCGCAGGCCGCCACGGGCCTGCCCGGCGGCATCGCCATCCCGCACTGCCGGTCGGCCGCGGTCACCCAGGCCTCGCTGGCCTTCGCCCGGCTCGCCCCGGGGGTCGACTTCGGCGCCGCGGACGGCCCGGCCGACCTGGTCTTCCTCATCGCCGCGCCCGCCGCCGGGGACGCCGACCACCTCACCCTGCTCTCCGCGCTCGCCCGCGCGCTGGTCCGGCCGGACTTCGTGGCCTCCCTGCGGGCCGCGGGCTCGGCGGAGGACGTCGTCCGGCTGGTCGAGGAGGTCGTCTCCCCGCAGCCCGCGGCCGGCGCGACCGCCGCCCCCTCGGTCCCGGCCCCCGCCACCGCCCCGGCCGCCGCGGCGCCGTCGGCCGCCCCCGCCGACGCTCCTGCCGCCGCCCCGGCCGTGCGGCGGAGGCTGGTCGCCGTCAGCGCCTGCCCGACCGGCATCGCGCACACCTACATGGCCGCCGACAAGCTCACCGCCGCGGCGCAGGCCGCCGGCGTCGACCTGGTGGTCGAGACCCAGGGCTCCTCGGGCGCCACCCCGCTGGACCCGGCGGTCATCCGCGACGCCGAGGCGGTGGTCTTCGCCGTCGACGTCGGCGTCCGGGACCGCGACCGGTTCGCCGGCAAGCCGGTCGTCCAGGCCGGCACCAAGCGCGCCATCAACGACCCCGACGGCATGATCCGCGAGGCGCTGGCCGCCGCCGACGACCCGAACGCCCGCCGCGTGCCCGGTGGCACCGGCGGTGAGGCCGCCGCGGCCGCCCCGGCCGGCCGGCCGAGCACCGGCGCGGAGATCCGCCGCTGGCTGCTCACCGGCGTCAGCTACATGATCCCGTTCGTCGCGGCCGGCGGCCTGCTCATCGCGCTGGGCTACGCCTTCGGCGGATACCAGATCCAGCTCACCGACCCCGATTCCGCGGCAGGGCAGAGCTACGCTCTGAACTGGGTGCTCAACAACAGCTTCCTCGACCTCCCGAGCGCCTCGGGCGTCGAGGGCCTCAACGACGGCTTCCTCGGCTACCTCGGCGCGATCTGCTTCGTGCTGGGAGGGGCGGCCTTCGGCTTCCTGGTGCCGGCGCTGGCCGGCTACATCGCCTACGCGATCGCCGACCGACCCGGCATCGCCCCGGGCTTCATCATCGGGGCGGTCTCGGTGACCATGAGCGCCGGCTTCCTGGGCGGCCTCGTCGGCGGCATCCTCGCCGGCCTGGTAGCCCGGTGGATCGCCTCCTGGCGGCTGCCCGCCGGTGTCCGTGGCCTCCAGCCGGTCGTGATCATCCCGCTGCTGGCCACGCTGATCTCCAGCGGCATCATGGTCGCGCTGCTCGGCCGCCCGCTGGCCGCCGCGCTCGAGGGCCTCGGCAACTGGCTCAACGGCCTGAGCGGCACCTCGGCGGTCCTGCTCGGGATCATCCTCGGCCTGATGATGTGCTTCGACCTCGGCGGCCCGGTCAACAAGGCGGCCTACCTGTTCGCGACGGCCGGCCTGGCCTCGCAGACCAGCGGCTCGCTGGTGATCATGGCCACGGTCATGGCCGCGGGCATGGTCCCGCCGCTGGCGATGGCGCTGTCCACCGCCGTCCGGCCCCGCCTGTACACCCCGGCCGAGCGCGACAACGGCAAGGCCGCCTGGCTGCTGGGCGCCTCGTTCATCTCCGAGGGCGCCATCCCGTTCGCCGCGGCCGACCCGCTGCGGGTCATCCCGTCGATGATGCTCGGCGGGGCCACCACCGGCGCGATCGTCGCCTCCAGCGGCGTGGAGCTGCGGGCGCCCCACGGCGGCATCTTCGTGTTCTTCGCGATGAACAACGTGCTGGTGTTCGTGCTCGCGCTGGTCGCCGGCACTGTGGTCGGCGCCCTGGCGGTCACCATCGCCAAGAGCATCGGCCGACCGAAGGTCGAGGACGTCCCCGAGGACGCCGTCGACCTGGCCCACGCGCACACCGCGACGACCGTCAGCGCGCCCGCACGCGCCTGACACGGCAGGCTCGACCCCACCCACCCACCCCGAGCAGCGAGGACACCCACCCCATGCCCAGTCAGACCGTCACCGTCGGCTCCCGGGTCGGCCTGCACGCCCGCCCCGCCGCGCTCATCGCGGAGGCCGTGGGCAAGGCCGGCGTCCCGGTCACCCTGGCCACTCCTGGAGGCAACCCCATCGACGCCGGCTCACCGCTGATGATCATGACGCTCGGCGCCCAGAAGGGCGCCGAGGTCACCGTGACCAGCGACGACGCCTCCGTGGTCGAGCACATCGCCGGCCTGGTGGCCCAGGACCTCGACGCCGAGTGACCCGACCGGCGGAGTGGGCCGTCTCCGCCGGACGCACCACGGCGGCCGCTCGCTCGGGCGTGGGGGGGGGGGGGGTGCTCCGTGGGGTTCTTGTGGTGCGGGGGGGGGTG
>NZ_JBJGZB010000022.1:0-70552 GCF_054050295.1 Geodermatophilus sp. SYSU D01045 | reverse complement strand
TCCACGCCAGCAGCACCCCGGGCACCTTCTCACCGAACAGGGCGGCGAGCCCGGCCGCGGTCCCCACCGGGACCGTGGACTTGCCCACCACCAGGTCCCCCGGCTGCACCACCTGCAGCAGCGCCTCGACGGCGGCCTGCACGAACCGCAGGTCCGCGGCGTACTCGCCGTGCTTCTGCGGGGTGCCGACGCACAGGAAGTGCACCCGGGCACCGGCCGCGTCGGCGACGTCGGTGCTGAACCGCAGCCGCCCGGAGGCCAGCGTGGCGCCGAGCAGCTCCTCGAAGCCGGGCTCGTAGAACGGCGCCCGGCCCGCACCCAGCGCGGCGACCTTGCGCTCGTCGACGTCGATGCCGACCACCTCGTGACCGAGCTCGGCCATCGAGGCCGCGTGCACGGCCCCGAGGTAGCCGCAGCCGATGACCGAGATGCGCACCGCCACCCCTCCCGTCCGGACACCCAGCTCCCGAAGTGCACCACGACGACGCCGTGCACGCCGGACGGGACGAGGCGGTCACCTCCCCTCCGGGCGACGGCGGGGTCGGCACCCCGGGCAGGATGACGCCATGCCCGACGCCCGTGCCCGGCTCGACGACGCCCAGGTCGCCGCGGTGGCCCGCTACCGTGCGGGCCTCGCGCCGCGCCCCGACCTCCCGCCCGCCGAGGAGTACGAGGACGCGCAGGGCGTGCTGGTCGCGACGGCGGCCGAGGGCGACCTGACCGTCGTCGAGGTGCCGCGCTGGGAGCCGCCGTCGGCGGTGGCCGAGCGGCTGCACGACCAGGGCTGGACCGACCCCGTGGCCTGGGTGGGGCTGCCGCCCGACGACGTCGCGGGGCTGCCGCGCCGGCTGCTCGCGCTGGTGCCCGCCGCCGGCCTGCCCCCGGACTCCGCGGCGCTGTCGTCCGCCGCCGCCGCCTGGGCGGCCGTCTGCGAGGGCGGCCGGGACGTGGTCGTGGTGCCGGTGCCGGTCACCCCGGACGCGCCGGAGGCCGGACCGGAGGAGCTCGCCGCCGCCCACGGCGCCTCGCTCCTCGGCAGCCGCCCGTGGTCGGGGACGGCGCGCACCGGCGGGACGGTGGTGTTCTGCACCGGCCTGTCCGGCGCCGGGAAGTCGACGATCGCGGCGCGGCTGGTGGAGCTGCTCATCGAGGCCGGCCGCACCGTGACGCTGCTCGACGGCGACGAGGTCCGGCACCACCTCTCCGCCGGGCTCGGGTTCTCCAAGGCCGACCGGGACACCAACGTCCGGCGGATCGGCTGGGTGGCCGCGCAGATCGCCAAGCACGGCGGGATCGCCGTCTGCGCGCCGATCGCCCCGTACGCGGAGGTGCGCGCGGACGTCCGGCGCGAGGTCGAGGCGCAGGCCGGCCCGGGCAGCTTCGTCCTCGTGCACGTGGCGACGTCGCTGGCCGACTGCGAGGCCCGGGACCGCAAGGGCCTCTACGCGCGGGCGCGGCGCGGCGAGATCCCCGCCTTCACCGGCATCAGCGACCCCTACGAGACGCCGACCGACGCCGAGGTGACCGTGGAGACCGCCGGGCGCGACGTCGACGAGTGCGCCCACCAGGTGCTCGCGGCGGTGCTCAGTCCAGCGTCGTGAGGTGGGCCTCGACGGCGGTGCGCCAGTCGCGCGGCGCGAAGCCGGCCGCCTCCAGCCGGGCCAGGTCCAGCACGCTGTTGAGCGGACGCGGCGCGAGGCCGGGCCTGTCGGCCGTGTACCCGGCGGTGCTCACCCGCCGGACGTCGTGCGGGTCGCGGCCGCGGGCGGCGAACACGACCTCCGCGACGTCGGCCCACGACGCCGGCTCGCCCCCGCAGGTGACGTTGTAGGTGCCCGTCGCCCCGCGCTCGACGAGGTGCGCGACGGCGTCGGCGAGGTCCTCGGCGAGCGTGGGCCGGCCGACCTGGTCGGCGACGACGGACGGGCTGACCCCGCGGTCGGCGAGGCCGGCCATCGTCCGCACGAAGTTGCGCCCCTCCCCCACCACCCAGGTGGTCCGCAGCAGCAGGTGCCGGTCGAGCGCGGTGACCAGCGCGTCGCCGTCGGCCTTGCTGCGCCCGTAGACGCTCAGCGGGTGGACCGGCGCGTCCTCCGGGATCGGCCCGGGGTGCCCGCCGTCGAAGACGTACTCGGTGGAGAAGTGCACGAGCAGGAACCCGGAGGCGCGCGCCGCCTCGGCCAGGGCGCCGACGCCGTCGACGTTGACCGCCCGCACCGCGGCCAGGTTGGCCGGGTCCTCCGCGGCGTCGACGGCGGTCCAGGCGGCGGCGTTGACGACCACGTCGACGCCGGACCAGTCGTGCGCGGCGACCGCGGCGGGGTCGCCGACGTCGAGGCCGGCCCGGGTCAGCGCGACCGCCCCGGGGAACCGGCGGGCCAGCGCGCGGCCGACCTGCCCGCCGGCGCCGAGGACGACCGTCGTCACTGGCCGCGCGCGGCGTAGGCCGCCTCCACGCGCTCCTTCTGCGGACCCCACCAGTCCTCGTTGTCCCGGTACCACCGGATGGTCGCGGCCAGGCCGTCGCGGAAGTCGGTGTAGCGCGGCCGCCAGCCCAGCTCCTCGCGCAGCTTGGTGGCGTCGATGGCGTAGCGCAGGTCGTGCCCGGCGCGGTCGGTGACCGAGTCGAAGGCGTCGGCCGGCTGGCCCATCAGCTCGAGGATGGTGGCGAGGACGGTGCGGTTGTCCACCTCGCCGTCGGCACCGATCAGGTACGTCTGGCCGGTCCGGCCGCGCTGCAGGATCTCGTGGACGGCGGCGTTGTGGTCGTCGACGTGGATCCAGTCGCGCACGTTGTGGCCGGCGCCGTAGAGCCGCGGCCGGCGGCCGGCCAGCACGTTGGTGATCTGCCGCGGGATGAACTTCTCCACGTGCTGGTACGGCCCGTAGTTGTTCGAGCAGTTGGAGATCGTCGCCTGCACGCCGTAGGACCGCACCCACGCGCGCACCAGCAGGTCGGAGGCCGCCTTCGTCGACGAGTAGGGGCTCGAGGGGTTGTACGGCGTCTCGGGGGTGAACTTCGCCGGGTCGTCGAGCTCCAGGTCTCCGTAGACCTCGTCGGTGGAGACGTGGTGGAACCGGACGCCGTGCCGGCGCACCGCCTCGAGCAGCGTGTACGTGCCGACCACGTTGGTCTGCAGGAACGGCGCGGGGTCGGCCAGCGAGTTGTCGTTGTGGCTCTCGGCGGCGAAGTGGACGACGGCGTCGCTGTCGCGGACCAGGTCGTCGACGAGCGCGGCGTCGGTGATCGACCCGCGCACGAAGGTGATCGCGTCCCTCACCCCGGCCAGGGACGCCTCGCTGCCGGCGTAGGTCAGCGCGTCGAGGACCGTGACGTCGTGCTGTGGGAAGCGCTCGACGGTCTGGTGGACGAAGTTGGCGCCGATGAAGCCGGCGCCACCGGTCACGAGCAGACGCACGTGTGGTCCTCCTGCAGTAGGTGGGGTCGCGGCCACCCGCGGGGCGACGGGGGCCATCCTGCCCTGCGGTCCGGCCTCGGCGGTCTCCCGGACCGCGCGTGCCCCCCGCGCGGAGGAGGCGGGCCGGCGGCCGGGGGGTCAGTAGGCGCCGGAGCGGCGCAGCACCGCGCGGACGGTGCGCCATAGGATGGCCAGGTCGAGGCCGAAGGACCAGTTCTCGACGTACCGGACGTCGAGCTCCACCGACTCGTCCCAGGTCAGGTCCGAGCGGCCGCTGACCTGCCACAGCCCGGTGATGCCGGGTTTGACCAGCAGCCGGCGGTGCATGTCGGCGCCGTACTGCTCGACCTCCCGGGTCACGTGCGGGCGCGGGCCGACCAGGGACATGTCGCCCTTGAGCACGTTGACCAGCTGCGGCAGCTCGTCCAGCGAGAACGAGCGCAGGAAGCCGCCGACGCGGGTGACCCGCGGGTCGCGGCGCATCTTGAACTGCACGTCGTTGCCCTCGTTGAGCACGAGCAGGGCCTCGATGCGCGAGTCGGCGTCGACGACCATGCTGCGGAACTTGAGCAGGTCGAACTCCCGGCCGCGCTTGCCGATGCGCCGGTGCCGGTAGAGGGCGGGGCCGCGGCTGGTGGTGCGGACGGCGACCGCGACGGTGACGAGGAACGGCGCGAACGCGACCAGCAGGGCGCCCGCGACGGCCCGGTCGAGCAGGGACTTGGCCAGCCGCCGACCGCCGCGGAACTCCGGCTCCTGCACCTGGATGAGCGGGATGGTCGACGTCGGCCGGACCTGCAGCCGGTTGGAGGCCACCTCCACCAGCCCCGGGCCGACGAGGACCTCGACGTTGGTCCCCTCGAGGCGCCAGGCCAGGTCGCGCAGGTACTCCCCCGCGGTCTCGCTGGCCGAGGCCACCACGACGGCGTCGGCGCGTGCGTCGTCGATGGCGCGCACGGCGCCGGCCAGCGTGCCGATCACCGGGACGCCCTCGGCGCGGACGGCGAGAGCCTCCTCCGGCCGCGGCACGCAGGCGCCGACGACCCGCAGGCCCGCGGTCGCGTCCCGCCGCAGCCGGCGGACCAGGTCGGCCACGGCGACGTCGCGGCCGAGGACGACGACCCGCTTGGTCATGAGGCCGCGGCGGCGGGCCGCGTGCAGCCGCCGCCGGTTGAGCAGCCGGCCCAGCAGGGTGGCGAGCACGGTGGTGGGCGCCGCCACGAGCAGGAGCCGGTCGAGCAGGGTCGACGGGAGCAGTGCGGCGGCGACGCCGAGCGCGGTCGTCGCGAGCAGGCCCGCCGTGAGGACGCGGCGGTACTCGTCGTCGCCGGTGCCGAGTCGGCGCTCGGCGTAGGTGCCGGCGCCGGCGAGCAGGACGAGCCACGCGAGGCCGAGCAGGACGGGCCCGGACGCGGAACCGGGGACGGCGCCGGCCGGGAGGAGTGCCGCGAGCCCCAGCCCCGCGGCGACCGCGAGCACGTCACCGGTGACCAGCGCGGCCGTGTAGGACACCAGCCACTCCGGCGTCCGGCGGCGCCGGGCGGAGAAGGGGTCGTAGACGGGACGGTCGAGCAGCGGCCCCGGGACGCGCTCCTCGGCACCGGTCAGCGACAGGGTCCGCACCCGCCGCGGCGCGTCGTCGCCCGGCGCGGGCGGCACGGTGGTGCTGGCGGTCACGCGGTCTCCCCTGGTCGGTCGCGGTCTGTACGCGCCAGCGTCGGCAGCCCGGAGCCGGGACAGAAGGCGAGACGGAGGCGGACCGGGCGTGCAGGGGCTCGTTCCACCCCGTGGGGGGAGACCGGCGCGCACCGGTGACCGTCCGTCGCGGACGGCGTGCCCCGCGGGCACCTCGACGAGGCACGCGGTGTCCGTGGGCCCCGTGGGACGACGGGCGTCCCCGGCCACACCGGCGCCGCGGCCTTTCGGCAGCATCTGCCCGCGTGGCCCGGCCGTCTGGAGACCCGCGTCCCCGTACCAAGGAGCGGTGACCGTCGTCCTCCTCGTCGCCCTGGTCTGGCCGGCCGTGGCGATCGCCGTCGCCCTCGGGCTGGGGCGGGTCGTCCGGCTGGCCGACGGCCGGCAGGCGCCCGGCTGCGGCGACCTGCGCCGCGAGCTCGACGCCGTGCTGGCCGGCCTGGAGGCCGACCTCCGCGCCGCGGCCGGACCGAGGACGGTCTGAGTCCCACCGCACGGACGACGGCGGACCGGGCGCCCGAGGGTCGTCAGAGGGCCGGGCGGACCCGTCCGCAGCGGCAGGCGTAGAGACTCGCGCCGCTGAAGGGGTCCTCCCCGGCCCAGCGGAAGCGGTGCCACAGGCAGCGCCGGCGTCCCACCGCGGGGACGCCGGGGCGCCACTCACCCGGACGGACGGGGCCCTGTGGCGTGGACACGCGCCCATGGTGCCGCACCCGGACGTCCTACGGAACGTCACCGGACGTCGCGCCGTCCCACCCTCCGGGGTGGGACGGGGAGCAGGACGTGCTGTTCCGCGCCTAGCCTCGTGGCAACGACAGTCACGGGGGTCACTGTGAGCGACGAGCAGGAACGCTCGGGGTCCACGCTCGTCGCCGACGAGCCCACCACCGCGGAGCGGCCGCCCCGCCGACGACGGGGGCTGCGGCGCTTCCTCGTCGCCCTCGGCGTCCTCGTCACCGTCCTGGTCGTGCTGGTCGGCGGCGGCCTCTGGTACCTGACCGACCGCTACGCCGGGAACGTCGACCGCGTCGGCGACGTCTTCGCCGGCCTGGACGAGGAGGCCCGGCCCGCACCCGCGACGCCGGCCGAGCAGGCCTCGGCGGAGCCGGTCACCTTCCTGCTGGTCGGGAGCGACACCCGTGCCACGGCGGGTGCCGGCATCGCCGAGGGCGGCCGGTCGGACGCGATCATGGTCGCCCGGTTCTCCGGGGACCGGCAGCACGCGCAGCTGATCTCCATCCCCCGCGACTCGTGGGTGGACGTCCCCGGCCACGGGATGGACAAGATCAACTCCGCGTACGCCTACGGCGGGCCGTCCCTGCTGATCCGGACCGTGGAGCAGCTGACCGACGTCCGCATCGACCACTACGTGGCCATCGACTTCGAGGGGATCATCGAGGTCACCGACGCGCTGGGCGGGGTCGACGTCGTCGTCGCCGAGACCACCAGGTGGGGGCCGTACACCTTCACGGCCGGGGTCAACCACCTCGACGGCGACCAGGCCCGCTGGTACCTGGGACAGCGCTACGGGCTCACCGGCGGCGACTTCGACCGCGTGCGCCGTCAGCAGCAGTACCTCGAGGCGATGTTCTCCCAGCTGTTCACCTCGGACACGTTCACCGACCCCGGCCGCCTCGACGCCGCACTGCTCGCGGTGACCAGCGCCGTCGGCGTCGACGACTCCCTCGGCAACGACGACCTCCTGTCCCTGGCGTACTCCCTGCGGGACCTGCGGCCGGAGAACGTCGACTCCTTCACCGCCCCCGTGCTGGGCACCGGCACGGAGGGGTCGGCGAGCGTGGTCTACCTCGACGAGGTCACCGGCGAGCGCATGTGGGCCTACCTGCGCAACGACTCGCTGTCCCAGAACGCGGACGAGTTCGAGACCCAGGCCCTGCCGGACGTCCCCCGCTGACGAGACCCCCCGTCACCCCCGGCGACCGCTCCCGGTCCACCGAGGTGCCGGTGGTGCACCTGGTGCACCTGGTGCACGGGGGACCGCCTCGTCCTGCACCACGGTCGCCCTCGTCCCGGGCGTCGCGGACACCTCAGGCGTCCGCGATCACCCACCCCGTGGAGACCGAGGATCACGCCGTGGCCTTCCTCCTCGGTTCGACCTGGCTCGCGCTCCACGTGTTCGTGGCCGAGCACGGGCACGTCCTCCTGGCGGCCGCCGCGTGCAGCGTGGCGCCGGCACGAGGCCTGCTGCGCCGCACCGCTGCCTGAGGTCGGGGCCGGCTCTCCTCACCGCCGGTACGCCAGCAGCCCGGCCAGGGACAGCATCCCGGCCGCCCAGCCGGTGACCACGAACACGTCGCCCTTGTGCAGGCCGTGGTCGGCCGTGAGCCGGAGGAGCACCGGCCCCTCGTTGTAGTACTCGCCGGTCACCAGCAGCGCCGTGAAGGCGGTGAGCATGCCGGCGATGACCAGCGCGAACATCCCGCGGAGGACGGCGTCGAGACTCAGCCGCCCTGGCGCCGCAGCACCTGCCCCACGGTCTTCACGACGATCTTCATGTCGAGCCACGGCGACCAGTTCTCGATGTAGTAGTTGTCGAACCGAGCTCGGTCCTCGATCGAGGTGTCCCCCCGGAGGCCGTGCGCCTGCGCCCACCCGGTCAGCCCGGCCGGCACCCGGTGGCGGGCGGTGTACCGGGGGATGTGCGCGGAGAACTGGTCCACGAAGTGCGGCCGCTCCGGGCGCGGCCCGACCAGGCTCATGTCGCCGCGGACGATGTTCCACAGCTGCGGCAGCTCGTCGAGCGAGGTGGCGCGCAGGAACCGGCCCACCGGGCCCAGCCGGTCGTCGTGCTTGATGTTCCAGTTCGTCTGCGACTCGGTGTCGTCCACCGGCTTGAGCGAGCGGAACTTGAGGACCTGGAACGGACGGCCGTCCAGCCCGACCCGCTCCTGCCGGAAGATGATCCCGCGCCCGCCCTCGAGCCTCACGGCGACTGCGCACGCGGCCAGCACCGGGGTGAGGAGCAGGAGCGTCAGCAGGGACACGGCGACGTCCACGAGCCGCTTCGCCCTCCACCACGGGCTGCGGTAGACCGCCCGCCGCCGCCGGACGAGCGGGATGCCCCAGATCTCGTCGGTGTAGCGGTTGACGTCGTGCAGCTCGAACAGCCGCGGGACGACGAAGACGTCGACGTCGAGCCGGTCGCAGGTGCGGAGGATGTCGACGAGCTCGTCGTCGTCCACCCCGCCGTAGGCGACGATGACGTCCCGGATCGCCTGCTCACGGATGACCTGCCCGAGCAGCTCGAGGCCGCCGAGGACGGGGAGGGGCAGCAGGACGGCGGTGTCCTCGGGCGGCTCCGCGTCGAGGAACCCCACGGGGTCGAGCCCGTAGGTCCGGCGCTCCAGGAGCGTGACCGCCACCCGGACGCCCATCGGGCCGGCTCCGATGACGAGGGTGCGGTGCCGGACGAGGCCGCGGCACCGTGCGGTGTGCACGACCCGGTAGGCGACCAGCCGCGCGACCAGGATCGCCGCGAGGAGCACCACGAAGTGCGTGACCTGGCGGATCGGAGGGTCGACCCCGGGCAAGATCGCGAAGAGGGCCACCTTGAACGTCCAGGCGACGACGACCGCCGCCAGGACGTAGGGCAGGTCGTCCAGCAGCGACAGGTTCAGCCGCGACCGGTACAGGCCGGCCCGCCAGAAGACCAGGAGGAGGAAGACCAGCGCGACGGCGTGCACCGGTGGCGAGCCCGGCAGCGTGATGAGGGTGGCGACGGCGAAGGCGGCGACGTCGACGAGCACCAGGTAGGGCCCGACGCCACGCCGGAGCCACCACTTCTCCCTGGCGGGGACCTGCGCGGTGGGCCAGGTCCTGACCGAGTTCGAACTCTCCTCACGCGACGCCGTGTCCACCGAGATGCGACCCGTCCGTCGCGCTGCCTGTCCCGATGCGGCGCCACCCCCCGTGGCGTCGACCATGTCCTCCTCCATCACCGCGCCGAGGGCTCGGCGCGGTCAAGCGATGCTGACACCCCTCGCGGCAATTCGCCATTCCGAGGCCCGATCGGCCTCACCGGAGAATGATTCCGATCAACGCATCACCCAACGGACCTGAATGGTCACGAACTGTTGTCGCGAGGGCCTCAATACGCTCCGGATCCACGGAGGACGGCACCGACGGTCCTCCAGAGGATCATGGCGTCGAAGGCCAGTGACCAGTTCTCCACGTACCGGACGTCGAGCCGGACGGCGTCGTCCCAGGAGAGGTCCGAGCGGCCGCTGACCTGCCACAGCCCCGTGATGCCGGGCTTCACCAGCAGCCGGCGGCGCATGTCGGAGCCGTACTGCTCCACCTCGCGCGTCACGTGCGGGCGCGGGCCGACCAGGCTCATGCTGCCGCCGAGGACGTTGAGCAACTGGGGCAGCTCGTCCAGCGAGTAGCGCCGCATGACCGCGCCCACCCGGGTGACGCGCGGGTCGCGGCGCATCTTGAACTGGACCGCGTTGCCCTCGTTCTGCTCGTGCAGGTCGGGCTCGATCGCGTCCGCGTCGACGACCATGCTGCGGAACTTGAGGACCCGGAACGGCCGGCCGTCGCGGCCGATGCGCTCGTGCCGGAAGAAGACCGGGCCCCGGCTGGTGACCTTGACCAGGACCGCCAGGGTCAGCAGGAGCGGCAGCAGCAGGAGGACGCCGACGCCGGCCGCCGTGCGGTCGACCACGTCCTTGGCGATGCGGCGGACGCCGGTGAACTCCGGCCGCTCCAGGTGCACCAGCGGGAGGCCCGCCACGGGGCGCACGTGCACGCGCGGGCCCGCGATCTCGGTGACCGCGGGGGCCAGCAGGAGCTCCGCCTCGGTGTCCTCCAGGTCCCAGCCGAGCTTGCGCAGCCGGGCGCCCTCCAGTTCGGGCGAGGGCAGCACCGCCACGGCGTCCACCTCGTAGCGGCGCACCACGTCGGCGACCTCGTCGAGACCACCCAGGACGGGGAGACCGTCGAACACGTCGCGGTCGCCGGCCAACAGGGGCAGGCAGCAGCCGATCACCCGGTAGCCGTGCCGGGCCTCGCGCTCCATCTGGGCACTCAGCGCGGCCACACCGCTGCGGTGGCCCACGAGGACCGTCGTCTGCACGTGCCGACCCCGCGCCCGCCGCGCGTGCAGCCGGAGGCGGAGGACCACCCGGGCGGCCAGGGTCAGCAGGGTCGCCAGCGGGAGGGCGACGACGACGAAGCTGCGCGCGACCTCCAGCCTGAACGCCCAGGAGACGGTGCCGACCGTGGCCAGCAGCAGGGCGGCGGCGGAGAGGACCCGTCGGAACTCCTCGGGACCGACCCAGAGGAACCGCTCCTCGTAGGTGCGGGCGACGAGCATGGCGCCGAGCCAGACGACGGGGAGAGCGACGACGAGCGCGGCGCTCGCCGCGGAGCCCATGAGTGGGCCGCCCTCGGGGACGAGCGAGCCGGCGACGCCGGCCAGCAGGGCGGCGGTCGCGTCGAGGAGCGCGAGGCGACGGACGTACGAGTGGCGCCACGCGCGGCGGGCGGCGGTCCCCTCACCGCGGAGTCCGGAGGTCAGCCAGTGCCAACGGCGACCGACCGACCACGCGTCACGACGGACGTCCCCGTCGACGAGTTCCAGCAGGGACAAGTGCACCGACCCCCGTACGACACCGGACGCCCCGCGCCCGGTGGTGTGAATCCCCCGTGACCGCCGGGAACTTCAACGTTCAACCGGCACGGGCGAGGCTAGCGGTGGGCTGGTCGGGAGGGAAGGAGTAGTGCACAACCGGGTTGTGGGCTAGGCAACACCGGTTGTCCCCTGGCGAGCAGATGATCACCGTGGGTGACGACACGTCCTGAGCGCCAGCGCTCGAGCCCCTCGGCGGTGGTCGACGTCACGCCGGCCGGGTTCCCCCGATCCGACGATGCGCCGCGACGGTGCCGGGGCCGTCTCAGCCGGCCTCCACCGGACCGCTCCTGGCCCGCCGCCGGCGCAGCCACACGACGCCGGCCGCCCCGAGGGCGGCCGTGGCGACCACGGCGAACACCCACGGCGACCCGGCGCGCGCGGCCCACGCCCTCAGCCCGGGCACCGCGGCACCCACGCCCACCTGCAGCGCGGTGGTGGGCAGGAGGGCCAGCGCGGTCCCCGCGGTGTAGGCCCGGAACGGCACGGCGGACAGCCCCGCCGCGTGGCTCAGCACGGCGAACGGCGCCATGGGCAGCACCCGCGCGACGAGGACGGTGACGAAGCCCCGGCCGGCCACCGCCCGGTCGACGGCGGCCAGCCGCGACCCGGCCAGGCGCACGGCGGTCTCGCGCCCGAGGGAGCGGGACAGGCCGAAGGCGGCCGTCGCGCCCAGCAGCCCCCCGGCGTAGGCCACGGCCGCGCCGGTCCAGAACCCGAGGACGACGCCGAGCAGCACGCACAGCGCCGACCGGGGCACCGGACCGACCAGCAGGGCCCCCTTGCCGAGAGCCAGCAGGACGAGCCCCGCCACCCCGGCACCCTCGACCCAGCGGCGCACCGTGCCGACGTCGGGCAGCTCGACGGTCAGCGCGACGACGGTGCCGGCGACGAGGACGGCGAGCAGCACGCCCACCCGCACCCACGTCGTCCGCACCGCCCCATGGTCGCCCACGCCCCGACGGGCACACTGGAGGCACCGCCGTCGCCGCCCCCAGGAGACCGATGCGCCCGCCCGCCCGGACCCGCCCGGCCGTCCTGCTCGCGCTCCTCTGCCTGGTCCTCGCCGCCTGCTCCGGCTCCTCGGGCACCCCGTCGGGGACCAGCAGCACGGAGCCGGGCAGCCCGTCGAGCGGCACGGCCACGACGACCCCGGTGGAGCCGACGACGCCGCCCGCGGACGCGGTCGACCAGCAGGTCGACGCGGCCCTGGCCGGGATGGACCGCCGGGCGCAGGTGGCACAGCTGTTCGTCGTCGGCGTCCGGCTCGAGGACCTCTCCCCCGGCGACGCCCTGGTCGCCGATGGCGTGGGCGGCGTCTTCCTCGCCGGCCGCTCGCGCGCCGGCGCCACGGACCTCGCCGCCGTCACCGGGCGCTGGACGGGGGCCGCGCCCGGTCCGCGGCCCTGGGTCGCCGTCGACCAGGAGGGTGGGCAGGTGCAGTCGCTCCAGGGCCCCGGCTTCGACCGGCTGCCCCCCGCGGCCGAGCAGGGACAGCTCCCGCCCGAGCAGCTCGCCGCCCTCGCCGGCACCCTCGGCGCCCAGCTCGCCGCGGCCGGGATCGACCTGGACCTCGCGCCGGTGGCCGACGTCGTCCCGGCCGGCACCGAGGCCGCCAACGACCCGATCGGCGCCTTCGGCCGCCAGTACGGGAACACCGCGGCCGACGTCGTCGCCGACGTGCGCACCGTGGTCGACGGCCTGGCCGCCCACGGCGTCACCGCGACGCTCAAGCACTTCCCCGGCCTCGGGCTGGTCGACGCCAACACCGACGAGGTCGCCGGCGTGACCGACGACGTGACCACCGCGGACAGCGAGCAGGTGGCGGCGTTCGGCGAGCTCGCCCGCTCCGGCGCCGACCCGTTCGTGATGGTCTCCTCGGCCACCTACCCCCGGCTGGACCCCGCCGCGCCGGCCACCTTCTCGCGGCAGGTCGTCACGACGCTGCTGCGCGGCTTCCTCGGCTTCGACGGCGTGGTCATCACCGACGACGTCGGTGCGGCGGCGGCGTTCGAGGACGTGCCGCCCGGCGACCGCGCCGTCCGCTTCCTCGAGGCCGGCGGCACGCTCGTGCTCACCGTGACCGAGGACGTCTACCCCGAGATGCGCGACGCCGTCCTCGCCCGCGCCGAGGCCGACCCGGGGTTCTCGGCCACCGTGGACGCCGCCGTCCGCACCGCGCTCACCGCCAAGGCGGAGGCCGGCCTGCTGGGGTGACCGCCCGCGCCGGGGCGGCGGCCCGCACCGTCGTCCGCCACCGCGGGACGCGCCGGGCGGTCCCGCGCTCAGGAGACCCGGCGTCCCCCGGGCGGCGTCCGGCCGTCGTCACGGACCCTCCGGGCCTCCCGGGCCTCCCGCCGGTCGGCCGCGCGGATCACCCGCCCGACGACCACCGAGACGACGACCGCGACCGCGGCCCACAACACCAGCGCCCACACCCACCACGGCACGACTCCCCCAGCCGACGGACAGGCCCCCGTGGCCACACGGGACGGCTACCCACGGAACGGGAGGCAACACGTCCGGTGGCGACTCGCGCCGAACACGCTCCCTGTGATCTCCGTCGGACGCGTTGCTCGAGCAGAGGATAGGCCGGGGTACACAGGATCGGGACCGCGTCTCGAATCACCGGAAAGGGCACCGTGGGGGACCGAGAAGGGGTCGGGCGGCGGGAGAGCGGCCCGGCGCACCGGCACGTCGACGAGATCGCCTCGGCACTGCGCGGTGAACTGGCGCTGCAGGCCGCCGGCATCGGCACCTTCGACTGGGACCTGACCACCGGCGTCCTCGACTGGGACGAGCGCCTCGTGGCGCTGTTCGGATACGACGGCGCGAGCTTCGACCGCAGCATCGAGGGCTTCACCGCCCGGCTGCACCCGGACGACCGCGACGAGGTCGTGGCCGCGCTGCAGGCCGCCGTCGACGAGTGCGGCGACTTCAGCGCGCTGTACCGCATCGCCCTCCCCGGCGGCGCCGTCCGCTGGATCTCCGCCCAGGGCCGCGCGCTGAGCGGACCGGACGGGGGAGCCACCCGGTTGCTCGGCGCCGCCTACGACGTCACCGACCAGCGCGGCGAGTCCCTCGGCGTCACCCAGGTCCTCGAGGCCATGCCCGCCGGCTTCTACTCGCTGAGCCCCGACTGGCGCTTCACCCACCTCAACGCCGAGGCCGAGCGGCTGCTGGGCCGCCGCCGCGAGGACCTGCTCGGCGAGGTCATCTGGGAGGCCTTCCCCGCGGCCGTGAGCTCGGTGTTCGAGGAGAGCTACCGCCGCGCGGTGGAGACCCGCCGGCCGGTCTCCTTCGACGCGTACTACCCCGCCCCGCTCGACGGCTGGTACGAGCTGCGCGCCTGGCCGACCGCGGAGGGCCTGTCGGTCTACTTCATCGAGGTCACCGACCGGGTCCGCGCCCAGGAGGAGCTCCGCCGTGCCGCCGAGCGGACGCTCACCGTGGCCCGGATCAGCACCGAGCTGGCGGGGTCCATGGACGCCGAGGTCGCCACCGGCCAGGTGCCCCGCATGGTGGTGCCCACGCTCGCCGACGCCTGCATCGTCAGCGTCCTCGACGACCACGGCCGCACCCGAAGCGTGAGCTCCTGGCACGCCGACGAGGCCTCCCGCGCGCTGCTGCAGGAGTACGCCCTGTCCCGAGCGGCCGCGCTGCCCGGCATCCCCGCCGTCAGCCACGTGTTCGCGACGGGCGAGCCCCTGCAGCTGACCGGCGAGCAGACCCTCGCCACCACCCCGCCCGGCGAGCCGCACGCGCTGCTGTCCCGGCTGGCGCCGAGCGCGGCGCTGGCCCTCCCCCTGCGCGGGCGCGGCCACACCCTCGGCCTGGTCTCCCTGCTCTACACCGGCGGCCGCGTCCCGACCGCGGAGGAGGTCGCCACCCTCCGCGACGTGGCCGAGCGCCTCGGCATGGCCCTCGACAACGCCCGGCTCTACGGCGAGCAGCGGCAGCTGGCCCTGCAGCTGCAGCGGTCGATGCTCACCGCCCCGCCCGAGCCCGACCACGCCGAGATCGTCGTCCGGTACGCCCCCGCCGCCCAGGCGGCCGCCGTCGGCGGCGACTGGTACGACGCGTTCCTGCAGGCCGACGGCGCCACCACGCTGGTCATCGGCGACGTCGTCGGGCACGACACCGCGGCCGCCGCGACGATGGGCCAGCTGCGCAGCCTGGTCCGCGGCATCGCCGTCGCCACCGGGGCCGGGCCGGCCGCGGTGCTGCGCGACCTCGACCGCGCCATGGCGGTGCTGGGCTTCGACACCCTCGCCACCGCGGCGGTCGCCCGGCTCGAGCAGGAGCCCGGGGAGATCGACCGCGGCACCACCCGGATGCGCTGGTCCAACGCCGGACACACCCCGCCGGTCCTGCTCACGGCCGGCGGGGAGGTGCAGGTCCTCGCGGGCGAGCGGGCCGACCGGCTGCTCGGCGTCGACCCGGAGGTGCCGCGGCGCGAGTCCGTCGTGGAGCTGGAGCGCGGCACGACCGTCCTGCTCTACACCGACGGACTGGTCGAGCGGCGCGACGCCGACCTCGACGCCGGCCTCGCCCGGCTCACCGCCACCCTGGCCGAGCTCGGCGACCGGCCACTGCAGGAACTGTGCGACCTGCTCGTCGAGCGCATGGTCGACGGCCACCCGGACGACGACGTCGCGCTCGTCGCCGTCCGCCTGCACCGGCAGGACCGGCCGCGCCCGGACGTCGCCGGGCCGGCCGACGTGCCCGACGCCGTCCCCCCGGACCCGGCCACGCCCGCCTGACCTGCCTCTCTAGGGTCGGTCCGGTGATCGTCGTGACCGCCGCGGGCGGCCCCACCGGCACCGCGGTCGTCCGGGTGCTGCGGGCGCGCGGCGAGCGGGTGCGTGCCGTCGTCGCCACGCCGCGGCCACGGCCGGAGCTCGAGGCGCTGGGCGCTGAGGTCGTCGTCGCCGACCTCAGCGGGGACGTCGCCCCCGTGCTCGCCGGCGCCGGGGCGCTGTACCTGGTCTGGCCGAACTTCGACCCGCGCGAGGCGACCGGGGCGCCCGCTGTGCTGCGCGCCGCCGCGCGGGCCGGGGCGGCGCGGCTGGTCTACCACTCGGTGCTCCGACCGCAGGCCCGGTCGATGCCGCACCACGCCGCCAAGGACCGCGTCGAGGAGGCGCTCGACGACGCCGTCGCCGGGACCGGCGCCCGCTGGCGGGTGCTGCAGCCGTGCGCCTACGCCGACAACCTCGACGCGCAGGTGGCCGCCGCGGCGGAGACCGGGGAGCTGCGCAGCCCGTGGGGCCTGGAGCGCGCGCAGTCCTTCGTCGCCCTGCGCGACGTCGCCGAGGCCGCCGCCGTGCTGCTCACCGAGGAGGGCCTGGACAGCGGCACCTTCGAGGCGGCCGGTCCCGAGGAGCTCACCGCGCGCGACGTCGCCCGGCTCGTGGGTGAGCACCTCGGCCGGGAGGTCACCGCCGTCGACGCCGACCCGCCCGAGGACGACGGCAGCTACGCCCGACACTGCCTGAGGACCATGTTCGCCGAGTACCGCGCGCACGGGTTCACCGGCAGCCCGCGGGTGCTCACCGCGCTGCTCGGCCGCCCGCCCCGGACCCTCGCCGAGCACCTGGCCGACGCCTGAGCGCCTGCCCCGCACACCCGAGGACGCCCGGCCCGCCCCGACGTCAGCCCTCGCGGAGGCGGCGGACGTCGGCGCGGCGCCACTGCCGCAGCACCGCCGCGCCGGCCAGCAGGCCCACCACTGCCAGGTAGGCCCAGTACGGGACGGACAGGTTCGTGTCCCGGAGCGGCCAGAGGAGCGACACACCGGGCCCGGTCGCGACGTCCCGGACGAGGTGCAGGAGGACCCCGGCCGCGATCCCCACCGCAGCCGTCCGCACCCGTCGAGCGCCGAGGGCGACCGCGAGGAGCACCAGGACCGTGGTCAGCGAGTGCGTAATCGGGCGTCCCCCGTCCGCGTTCAGCGGCTCGTTCCACAGGTACATCGGCAGGTGGTCGACGTCGATGGCCACCGCACCGGCGAGCACCCACGGCCAGACGCGCGGGGACGTCGCGCCCACGGCCACGAGTGCCAGCCACGCGGTGAGCAGGTGGGCCGGCTCGTCGAGCAGCCCGGTGACGACGACCGACCGGTGCCGCGCCGACATCACGAGGTCCAGGCCGACGATGCACAGGACGGCCAGCACCGGACCGGCCGCACCGGCGACCCGGCCGGCCCAGCCACCTCGCGGCACCTGGACATCGTCGCCGAGATGGTCTCGACGCGCCCGTCCGCCGGAGGGGGCCTCCCGTGTGCGACCGGCCGTCCCGTGGCGGGAGGACGCTGACCAGCACACCGACACGCGCGACGGGACCTCCGCGGTCCCCCGCACCCGTACGCTACGCGTGGCCAGGACGCTCGGACCCGTCCGGAGGGTCAGTGTGAGACGTTGGCACCTGCCGACCGCGGTGCTCCTCGTCGCCATGGTCGGGACCGTCCTGGCGGCGGACACCCCCGTCGGGGACCAGCGACCTCCTCTGCGCACCGCACCCTCGTGGCCCGGCTGGGGTTTCACCCACACGCAGTTCAGCGCCGACCACGGCGCCCCGGCGGCCGTCCGGTCCGTCGAGTCGGCCCTGTCCGCCCAGCCCCTCGTCCAGGCCCAGGCGCTCATGGGATGGGGAGCCGACAACCCGGAGCCCAGCCCGGGGCGGTACGACTTCGGCAGCCTGGACGAGCGGATCGACCTCATCCGCCGCTCCGGCGGGATCCCCGTCATCACGCTCTGCTGCGCCCCCGACTGGATGAAGGGCGGCCGGCCCGGGACCACCGACTGGGCCCGCCTCACCGAGGCCCCCCTGCCCGAGCACTACGCCGACTTCGCGGCGCTGGCCGCGACCGTCGCCGAGCGCTATCCCGACGTGCTCCACTTCATGGTCTGGAACGAGTTCAAGGGGTTCTGGGACGAGGACGACGACACCTGGGACGCCTCGGGCTACACGGCCCTGTACAACCGGGTCTACGACGCGGTGAAGGCGGTCAACCCGCGGGCACGGATCGGCGGCCCGTACCTGTCGCTGTTCAACGACGCCGACGGCCACGGGACCGGTGCCGACCCGGCGGTCCCGCCCGACGGCGCCGCTCCGCTGGCCGGCCCCTGGGGGACCGTCGACCCGCGCGTCCTCGATGCGTTCGACTACTGGCTGGCGCACAACCGCGGGGCCGACTTCGTGGTGGTCGACGGCGTGGCCCACAGCCTGGGCCGCGCCGTCGACCCGTTCTCCGTGGTCGGCATGTTCTCCGCGGTCAACCGCTGGATCCAGCAGCGCACGGCCCTGCCCATCTGGTGGGCCGAGTGGTACCTCGACCCGGCCGTGCGGCTCTGGCCGGCCGACCGGCAGGTCGCCGCCTACACGGTCGCCATGATGGAGTTCGTCCGTTCCGGTGCCGAGACGGTCCTGTACTGGAACCCCCGACCCCGCAGCCGGGGATGCGCCGGCTGCCTGTGGACGGACACCGCCGAGGACGGGGGCGGGAGGCCGCTGCCCTTCCTGACCGTGCTACAGGACTTCGGCCGTTGGTTCCCTCCCGGGACGGCACTGCGGACGGTGCCCGCGCCGCCCGGCGTCGAGGTCCTGGCCCAGCACCGCACGCTCGTCGCGGTGAACACGACCGGCGCCGTGCACACCCTGACGATCGACGGCACGCGCCTCACCCTCTCGCCGTACGAGACACGGTGGATCACCCCCGACTAGCTGTCGGGCCTCACGGGCTCGTCGACCGGGCCGTCGCCCGTCGGCGGTCGGGTGCGGCTCGCGTCCGGGCTCGGCGCCGTGCGCTCGTCGTCCCCGGGACCGGCCGCGTACAGCACCCATTCCCGGTCCTGCCGCACCGCCCAGTCGCTGCGGGGGGGCCGCCCACAGCGGATCGGCCGCAGCTCCGGGATCGCGTCCCACACCTGGCGGTGCACGGGATTGACGTAGAGGACGAACAGCGGCCGCGGGCGCTCGTGCAGCGATGCCACGACCGACTTCGCGACCTCGCCCATCGTGCCCGCACCGAACGGGTTGTACAGGAAGAGCAGCGTCGGCTCCGGCGGCAACCGGTAGGTGCTGGCGTCAGCCTCGACCACCTCGATCCGGGTGGGCGTCCGGGCCTGCAGCACGGCCGCGTTGCGCCGGGCGGTCCGGGCGAGCCGGCTGTCCAGTTCCACCCCGATGACGCGGTGGAAGCGGTGCAGGGCCGCCACCGCCAGCGGACCGCCCTTGCCGCAGCCCAGGTCCACGAAGGTGAGCCCGGCCGGATCCGCCGGCAGCCCGGCGAAGATCCGGCCCAGCTCCCGCACCGACATCGGCTCGAAGTCGGTGTTGTCCCGGTGGAGCGAGCGGGCGACCGCGTCCGCATCCGGAGTCCGCCACCCACGCGTGTCCAGGCCGAACTTGCGGTCGAAGACGTACAGCTCGGCGAAGGAGGCCATCCGGTACAGCTGCCGGCCGATCAGCCGCCCCACCACCGGAACCGTCGCTCGCACCCCGCCCCGGTGGTAGCCGCTCAGCACGTCGGCCCGGAAGCGGGTGAGGCGCACCCCCACGTCCCTCACGAAGTCCACGACTGTCCCTCTCCCCTGTGCTCACAGTTCCCCGGACACGCCGAGCCGGGGCCCGGCACCGCCATCGGTCACGCCAGCAGGACCGCGCGCTCCAGGACGACGACGAGCAGGCCGAAGGCGAGCGGCAGGGTCACCACCGTGAGCATCGGCGCCCGGGCCCGTCCGGTCAGGCGGCGCAGCTCACGCAGGCAGAGCGCGCCCGCGAGCGCCACGAGACAGGTGAGGCCCACCCCGGTCAGCGGCGTCCACGCGCCCACGCCCGTGCTCACCGGCGGCGGGTCCTCGACGGGCCCGGGTGGCGGAGTGGCCAGCACGTACACCGCGGCGTCGGGGTTCGACACCAGGACACGGACGTCCGGGCTCGCTGCCATGCTGGCCCGGAAACGGTCCCCCCAATCCTGGGGGAATCCCTCGGCGAGGACCAGTTCGGCCTCCTGGCTGCGGGTGGTGAGGAGATACGCACCGGGCCCGTGCTCACGCATCTGGTTCACCACGGGCCCGACGTCCCCGGGGTCCGGTGGCACGATGACCGAGGAGTAGAAGACCCGGTCGACCTGGCTGTAACTGGTCACGAAGGAGGCGCTGGGCAGGGTCGCGGGGGGTTCCCTCGCCGGCCAGAGCACCGAGGTCAGGCCGGTGCTGTGGTCGAGCACGACGTCGGTGGCGGTGATCTCCCCGGGACGCACGTACTCGAACCCCTCGTTGCCGAAGCGGGCGACCAGGAAGCCACCCACCAGCAACGGGACGCACAGCAGAGCGGCCGGAACGCCCAGCAGGCGCCCGATGCGCCGTCGGGATCCGGCCTCGGGGAAGAAGGACTGGGCGGCGAGGAAGCACACCGCCGGCAGGGAGAACACGAAGACACGCAGGGCGATCTCCCCGCCGTAGCTCTGCAGGCCGAACCCGAGGGCGGGGCTGGCCAGCAGCGCCAGGACGACGCGGTCGTCGAAACCCTGCCGCCGGCGTCGCAGTGCCCCCGCCGCGGCGAGCCCCCACGCACCCAGGGCGAGGGCCACCCGGACCTTCAGGACCAGCAGGTGCTGGGCGCCGCTGTCCCCGGTGCGGCCCTGGACGCTGCTCGACACGTTGGTCCCGAACGACCCCAACCCGCCCAACAGCTCGTGCAGGTGCCCCGACCAGTAGCCGACGGCCATGAAGCTGATCCAGGCCGCCACGATGACGAACATGAGCACCGGCAGGGTGCGCAGCACGCACCGCCCGACGAGGACCAGGGCCGTGGCCGCGCCGATCATCAGGAACGGCGTCAGCTGGTGGCTCATCGTGGTGAACGTGAAGACCACCAGCACGAGCACCAGCAGGACCACCCGTTCGGAGCGCCCGGTGGGCCGAGCGGGCAACTCCCCGGGCGTCGGGGGGTGCAGCCACGACCGGGCCCGCGGCTCCCGGACGCCCGGCCGGCGGGTTCTCGCCGCCGGGCGGAACCAGGTGATCAGCAGCGCCACCAGCGTCAGGTAGAGGAAGTAGGCGAGTCCCTGCGGCGAGAAGTAGTCCTGACCCACCCAGTTGAAGACGGCGAACAGCCACAGCGTCAGCCACTTCGCGCGCCAGTTCGCCCGCAGGTTGGTGAGGATGAGGACCACCGGCAGCAGGTACAGCAGGTTGCTGACGACCGGGGTGAGGCGCAGGACCCACGCCATGTCCTGCCAGTGGCGGGCGTCGCTGAGGAACGAGAACAGCCCGAAGAAGCCCGCCCAGCTGAACCTCGCGTCGATCGACGGGGCGACGGTGCCGGTGCGGGTGATGAACTCGATGAACCCCAGGTGCGTCCAGGCCGTCGGGAACCGCGGCATGCTGTGCAGCAGCACGGGCAGCCCGTGCAGGCAGACGACCCACGCCACGAGCTGCAGACCCAGGAGGACGGTGCGGGCGCGGCGGAGAGCGAGGCCGGCCAGGAACGACGAGCCGATCAGGACGAGCCCCGCGATGGAGGCGAGCGGGAGGACGGAGACGAGTCCGTAGCCGTTGATCTGCCGCAGGTCCACCGACCGCAGCGGGAGCGCGTACGCCACGAGCCCGGCAACGGTCGTGAGCGCGAGCAGGACCGGCGCCGCTCCTCCCAGGCGCCCGGCCGCAGCGCGGTCGCTCGTGCGGATCCGCGTCGCCGTCACCGGCACGGGGGCGGAGGAGCCGGCCACGAGGTGGTCGTCCAGCACGGGAGCGGTCGGGACCGGCAACCGGTGCAGGCCGCCGCGCCGCGCCGTGCTCCGGGCGGTCCCCGCCACCTTCCACAGCCGCGGGAGCACGAGCGCGGCCAGGACGCTCTGGTACAGCAGGACGGCGATCCCCACGCGCGTCAACGTGAGGGGCACGAGGTCGCCGAACAGTCCGTCCAGCTGGGTCGCTGCCAGCACCGCGCACAACATGAGCACGACGCGGAGCACCTGGATGCGGGCGATCCGGGCGCTGGCGTTCTGGGCCCGCAGCACTCCGACGTAGATCTCGACGAGGGAGACCGGCAACGCCGCCGCTGCCAGCAACTGGAGGAGAGGGACGGCGTCGAGGTACCCCTTGCCCAGGAGCCCCAGACCGTAGGGTGCGACGAGCGCGATGGCGACGGCCGCGGTGAGCACCAGCGCGACGGTCCGCGTGATGGCGGCGCGGCAGTTGGCGCTGAGGCTGCCCGGGTCGTAGACGCCCTCGACGGTCAGCGAGCTGGCCATGTTCGTGCCGACGGTGGCCAGCAGCGAGCCCACCGTCCAGGCGATGTAGAAGTAGCCGAAGGAGTACAGCGGCACGGCGGCGGCCACCAGCACGGGCACCAGCTGGAAGGCCGCGAGCATGCACAGCGCGCCGAGGTAGTCGCCGGCCAGGAACCGCCCCACCTGCCTGACGGTGGGGGGGACGTGCGTCGGGGGCACCGTCCGGCGGTGCCGGGGGATCAAGCGGCCGAAGATGAGGCCGTTGACGGGCAGCAGGAGCAGCGCCATGGGGATGACCCACGACAGCCAGACACCGTCCCGGGGATCTCTCGAGGCGAGCACGACCAGCAGGGCCAGCTTGGCGATGCCGAACACGGCGTTCTCGACCGGTACCCAGCCGGACCGGCGCAGTCCGGTCAGGACACCGTCCTGCAGGGTGAACAGCGCCGCGGCGACGACGGCGGCGACGAACCACGCCCCCGTGGTGAAGCCCGACAGGTGGACGTAGGAGGGCCCCCACAGCGGCAGGGTGAGGAGGAAGCCGGTGGCCAGCACGGCCGTGGCCACGGCCGTGAGCACGTAGGTGCCCAGCACGAACCTGCCGGTCCGCCGTCCGCTGGGCCCGATGAAACAGGCCAACGTGCCGTAGAGGCTCAGGGCCACGAGCCCGCTGAGCAGGGTCATCACCGAGATCGTCACCGACCCGCGGCCGACGTCGGACTCCCCGTAGGTCCGAGCCGCCACCAGCCAGTAGCCGACCCCCAGCACGCCTGTCAGACCGGTGTTGAGCACCAGGCTGTAGGCGTTGCGGGCGAACGGCTCGGCCAGGTGCCGCCGCAGCCGTCCCCTCCCTCGCGGTGGCGGGAGCGCCTCCTCTCCCGCCTCCGGGGCGGGGGTGGGGATGCGCACGTCGACGTCGGTCATGCCCGTCCCACTCGCCGGGCGAGCCGGTGGCCTCGTCGGACGACGGCGAACCCACGGGTCAACGTGCGCTGGAGCAGGAACGTCCGGCCGATGCCCCGCGCGCCGACGAGCTGCTCGAAGGTCTGCATCGTCGTCGTCCGCCGGATGGTGAGCCGAGGTACTGCCAGCGGGTCGACCGGCGCCCGGGCACAGGTGTTGGCCACGACGGCGGCGAACCGGTAACCGCTGGCGGCCACGGCCTCCCGGACCCGAGGACTGGTGTAGCCGTACGGATAGGCCAGTCCCTCCACCGGCCGGCCGGTCGCCTCCTCGAGCAGTTCCTTGCTGCGCTGCAGCTCCCCGGCCAGCTGGGGGCCCTGGAGCTGGTCGAGCTGGGGATGGCTGTGACTGTGGCCGCCGATCTCGATGCCGGCGGCGCTCAGCTCCGCGAGCTGCTGCCGGCTCAGCATCCGGCCGATCGGCCGTCCCGCCGCGGACGCCCCTGCATCGGCCAGCCAGCCGGTGGTGACGAAGACCGTGGCGGTGAGACCGTGTCGCCGCAGTATCGGGAACACGACGCTGTGGAAGTCGGCGTAGCCGTCGTCGAAGGTCAGGGCCACCGGTCGCTCCGGCAACTCGGCGCCCGAGGTCAGCCGGTCGGCGAGGGCGGAGAAGGTCAGCGTCGTGAAGCCGAGGTCCGCCAGCCGCTGGGCCTGCTCCGCGAACGCCGGGGGACTGACCGCCAGCCGCCGGGTCGCCGGGGTCGGGTCCTCGGCGACCGAGTGGTACATGAGAAGCGGTACGGGCCTCCGACTCACGTGTCGCCGGCCTCCCCCTGTAGCACCGGGCGCGACTGCGCCAGGCCGACGGCGTAACCGGCCGTGGTCGCGAGCAGCCCGGCCGCGATGGCGCCGGTGCGGGCCAGACCTGCGCCGTCCCCGCGCAGCGCCTCCCCCAGCCCCCGGGCCATCCCCCGGCCGAGGGTGCGCGCGACGTAGGAGCGTTCTGCCGACAACCCGTCGCCGGCGCCCACGCTCCGGGTGACGACGGCCTTGGACAGGCCCTCGGCATAACACCGGGAACGGAAGTAGGAGAAGCGCTCGCGGTCCGCGGGTGCCCGGTGCCGGATGACCGCACGGTCCTCGAAGAGGAACACCGATCCCGGGCGCTGCTGTGCGACCCGGATGCAGAACTCGGTCTCCTCACAGCCGAGTGGTCGGCTGCTCCTGGTGGACCGGCCGAGCCGGCTGACGAAGCCGCCCGCGACCTCGAACGCCTCGCGGCGGAAGGAGGCGTTGCCGCCGAGCAGGTTGCGGACCACGCCGGGACGCCGACCCGTGAAGGTGCACCCCACCACCCAGTCGAACTCCGCCGGGAACCAGGCCGGGCGACCGGTCTCCCACGAGGGGAGGGTCAGCCCACCGACGCCCATGACGTCCGGGCCCGTGTAGCCGGCTCCCAGCCAGTGCAACCACTCCGGTTCGGCCACCGCGTCGTCGTCCAGGAAGGCGATGACGTCGCCGCGGGCCAGCGCGACGCCGGTGTTCTTGCCTCCCGACAGGCCGCGCTCACCCTCGTTCTCGACGACGCGGACGTCGGGCAGCGCCGCTCGCAGCCGCTCGTGGAGCGGGCGGTTGTGGTCGACGACGAGGATGACCTCGAGCGGGCGCAGCCGCTGCTCCTCCACCGACCGGACGGCGGCGAGCACGTCGTCCCAGCGCTGCTCGGTGTACGCGCAGATGACCACGGAGATCGGCGGGGGCGGGGGCGAGGCCGGCACCTCTTCCGGCGACGGCGCTGCGCGCCGGTCCCGGGCTGCGCTCGCGGTGCTCATGACGACACCTCCTGTCGGTGGGGCCGGTGCACCCCGTCGGACCGCTGTCTCCTGCCCCCGGCACCACCGTCGCCGGGTCCGGGAGTCCTCCGGCCGGGCCGGCCGCGCAACTTCGCGTAGCCCACGAGGGCCCGGTCGGCCGCCTGGTAGAGCGCGGGGCTCTCGAGGACGACCTGCCGGAGGTGGCGCACGGGTTCCCGGCGCGCCCAGTGCAGGGCGGCGGCGGCCGAGGCCCGGTGCACGCGCCCTTCGGCGACGACGAGGTCGTAGCTCTTGAGCCACTCCTTGTAGTCCTTGGCGCCACGGCCCAGGTCGACGGTGGAGATGCCGACGGCGGACGCCGCCCGCGCCATCTCGAGGTGCAGCAGCAGCCCGGGCGAGTACGGCCGGGACCCGACGTCGTAGGCGGGGAACCACGTGGGGAGGACCCGCAACGAGCTCACGCCGAAGTGCGCCGCGACCACGTGCTCGCCCGCGTGGAGGATCGACAGCCGGCCGGTGCACCCCGGGGCCCGTGTCTCGAGCATGGTCTCGATCAGCTCGACGATCCAGGGCCGGGCGAAGCGGTCGGTCCGGCCGGTTCGGCGGTATTGCGCCGACTTCCACGCCATGAGCCTCCGGAGCGCCTGCGGGTCCCGGGCGTCGAACTCGAACCGGACGGGCCCGACCTCGCGTTCGAGCCGTCGACGCCGGCGCGGCAGGTCCCGGATCCGCGACGACGCACGGCGGCGCTCAGCGAGGTAGTGGTCGTAGCCCTGACGCAGGTCCATCACCGGCGACGGCACACGGCAGAGTTCGAAGGGCGCGAACGGCCGCTGCCCCTCGGCGAGGCAGTCGAACTCCCAGGTCGCCAGGCCGCAGGCCCGCAGCAACCGCCTGGGATCCCAGTCGAGGCCGACCGCGTGCACCACGCCCTGCCACTCGGTCAGGGTCGGGGCGATCGGCATCCCGTAGCCGAGGCCCCGGCGCTCGAACGGGAAGAAGCCGACCACCGCGTTACCGTCCTCGAGCACCGCCACACGGGTCGCGGGCCGGACCGCGCCGACCGCGCGGACGTACTCCGGCGCCATGAACGGGTTGTCCAGGGCCGGTGTCTGCTGCTGGAAGGTGCGCCAGGCTCCCAGCTCGGGCTCGCCCAGCTCGCCGGGTGGGACCACGGTGATCCTCACGACGCCACCCGGGGGTCCGGGGCAGGCGGGGAGACGGCGGCCACGGCGTCGTCCCGGAGAGCCGGGGCGACGAGCCACAGCGCCGCGCTGATGACGCCGACCGCGGTGGCCCCGCCCGGGATGGACCAGAGGTGCAGGACGAGCATGACCTCCGCCACGATGCCGTTGACACAGATCGCGGCCGCGAGTCCACACACGAGCCGGGTCCACACGGTCACCCTCCGGAGGAGGGCCGCGGTGGTGACCCCTGGGCCGGCGAGGAGAGCCGCGACGGCCAGTCCCTCCACCAGCGCGTGCTGGTCCGTGGCGATCGCCACTCCGGCCAGGTGGCCGGTCGCTGCCATGGCCGCAGCACCGGCCAGGCGTTCCGCCGACCGTCTCATCGGAGGCCGTCGAGTGCTTCGGCGGCCTCCTCGCCCGGGACGGCGCTCACGGCCGCGGAGCAGGGGTCAGTGCGACCGAGGTCGTCCCGGCGGGACGATGGACCATCGACCGGACCTGCTGGACGGCGTGGCCGCTGAGCCCTGAGTTGTGCTCCCGGAGGACGGTGCGGAGAACCCGCGTGCCGTCACGGAAGGTCCGCAGGTTGGACCGGCCGAACCGACGCGGCATCTCGAGGCTGGGGACCTCCGCTATCCGCAGCCCCGACTTGATGGCCGAGACGATCATCTTGGCCTCGACCTCGAAGCCGGGCGTGGAGACCCCCAGGTAGTCGAGGTACCGACGGTGGAAGGCGCAGAACCCGTAGCAGAGGTCGGTCAGGTGCGCGTCGTAGAGGCCGTTGACCAGGTGCACCAGGACCGCGTTCCCCATCCGTCGGGTGGGGCTGATGTCGCGAGAGCCCCCGCCTCCGATGAAGCGCGAGCCCTTGACGAAGTCGTAGCCGTTCTCGAGGAAGTGCACGTAGTGCGGGATCTCGCTGGGCGCCATGCTGCCGTCGGCGTCGATCATGACGATGATGTCGCCACGCGCCGCGCGGAAGCCGGTCCGCAGGGCGTCTCCCTTGCCGATCCCCTCCTGCTCGAGCACCCGGATGCCGGGCCGACACGACCGTGCCGTCACGACGGTCGCGTCGGTGGACCGCCCGTCGACCACGATCACCTCGTCGACACGGTCGGGGACGTTCTCGAGGACCCAGGCGATGTTCGCCGCCTCGTTCCTCGTCGGGATGATCAGGCTGACGATCGGGCGGCCTCTCGCCGAAGCAGTGGTCGGCACGGGGAGCGGCGCCTCGGGTCCGGCCACCGCGTCCCCCGGCTCCCGCGGCTGGACGCTCGTCTGCGGAGCCTGGCGCTCCACACCGTCAGGGTTGATGACGGGACTGGTCAAGGTGTTCACGGGTGGCCTCCGGGGCTCGCGCTTCTTGGAACCGGAATGGGCCGAGGGGGCTCGGTGCGGGATCGGGAGCCGCAGGGCCCCGCATGCCTCCTGCACCCGGCCTGCGGCTCGTGTCCGCGGGGTGGCCGACACCCCCGCCGTAGGGAGCTCGGCGCCCGCCGTCGCATCGGTCAGGTGCATCACTGCCACCGCAGTGGTGCCGCCCGCGGTTCGCTCCCATGGCAAACACGTCTGACCCCCGCTTGAGCGGAGCCGGCCTGTCTCCTACAGCCCGACTCATCTCGTGTGAGTGCTTGACAGGGGAAGGACTTTGCGTCGTGCCAGGAGCATCGTCAAGGGCTGACGAGACGAAATCCCACCTTTTGTGATTTCGTCACGCAGAGTGGCTGCCTCTCTCGCTGCGTCCGCGACTCGCCGCTCGGGTCCGACGTCAATCCGGAAGCGACTACACCAGGTGACCCGGAAATCACCATTCGCATCTCCGTGGCAGCGGACAGAAAGTTGATCACCGGAGAAGCGGGACGACGATCAGAGGCGGACTCCTCTGGACGGGATCCGAGACTCCTGATACGCACGCACGGTGAACGGGGACTTGCTCGAACGCTCCTTTCAGAGAGTTCCGACACAGCTACGGCCGGTACTCAAACGCACATACTTCGCCGGAAAGCTCGCTTTCTTCACGACGCTCGGCAGTGACATCCCCCTACGCGCCCGAGCTCAGCTCGTGCGCGCGTCACTCCGCTTGGTCGCCGGTCGGCCACCGCGACAGGACGACCTGATCACCCTTCCGGGCGGGCCGGTCGTCCTCGGGAGGGACTCCTATGGAGTCGACGCCCTCACTCTCGGCTACATCTGGGGGCAGCACGCGTTCCCCATGACGTGCCGTGGGCGCGTGATCGTCGATCTGGGAGCACACAAGGGCTATTTCTCGGCATGGGCCCTGGCTCAGGGAGCGGCGCACGTGTATTCGTACGAGCCGCAGAGCGACAACTTCCACGCCCTCGTGCAGGCGCAGCAGCAGAATTGTCGAGCGGCGGCATGGACGTGTGTGCAGGCGGCGGTGGGCCGATCGACAGGAACGGCTGAACTGTTCATCGCCGAGGAGTCGTGGGCGCATTCCCTGCACAGCGAGATGATCGACTCGGTGTCGGTCGAAGAGGTGCCGATGGTGACCCTCCCCGACATCCTGCGCCGAGTGGCGGCAGAACACCCAGGTATCGAGATCGCGCTGAAGATCAATGTCGAGGGCGCGGTGGGGGACGTCCTCTTTTCCACCGCCGTCGAGGAACTGGCGGTGGTGGGGCAGGTGGACCTCGACCACGAGCCCGGCTCCCCTTACGACTTTCCCGCGCTTCTCGGACATCTCGCGAGAGCAGGCCTCGACGACGTCCGGCAGATCAACAGCAAGTTGTTCGTCATCCGACGCCGGTAGCCCGCCCGTCGGCGCGGGAGACACGCACTCCCTGAGGTGTCGGCGCGGCCCCGGGGTACGGCCTGGCGGTCGTGGACCTGCGTCGCGGGGACGGGGCGACGGGAGGCGACCTCTGCTCGGGTGTGCGTCCGCGAGGCCCCGAGGGCACCGGGACCGGCGAGCGGGAAACCCACCCCGGCACTCCCTGGCTGACCTACCGTGCTTGCCCATGACCGCGCCGCTCCACCCCGAGGAGGACGTCACCGTCCAGGTCCTCGTCATCGGCGCAGGCCAGGCCGGCCTGGCGATGGCCTGGCACCTGCGACGGGTCGGGATCCCCTTCCTCGTCGTGGACGCGGGCTCCCGCATCGGGGACGCCTGGCGCTCACGGTGGGACTCGCTGCGGTTGTTCAGCCCGGCGGAGTACAACTCCCTGCCCGGTTCTCCGTTCCCGGCCCCCGCCGGCACCTACCCGACCAAGGACGAGGTCGCCGACTACCTGGAGCGCTACGCCCGGACCTTCGGGCTGCCCGTCCGCCTGCAGACCCGGGTGGTCCGTCTCCACCGGTCGCCCGACGGCCGGTTCATCGCCGAGACCACCACCGGGACGCTCACCGCCTCCCAGGTGGTCGTCGCCACCGGCTCCTACGTCGCGCCCCACGTGCCGGCGCTCGCCGGGGGCCTGGCACCGACCGTCGTCCAGCTGCACAGCTCGGCCTACCGACGGCCCGCCGATCTGCCACACGGGCCGGTGCTCGTCGTCGGTGCCGGGAACTCCGGCGTCCAGATCGCCGCGGAGCTGGCCGCCTCGGGCCGCACGGTCAGCATCGCGCTCGGCTCGCGGCCGTACATGATGCCGCAGCGGCCGCTCGGCCGAGATCTCTTCTGGTGGCTCACGATGCTGGGGCTGGTCGCCAGGCCGACGGACGAGGGGCCGATCCGGCCCCCCTCCCGCCGCGGGGCGCTCGTCGACAGCGTGTGGCGGCGCATCCGGGCCGGTGGCGTCGCCTCGCAGCGGCATCCGGGAGCGCGGCAGGGCGCCGGCGTCGAGATCGTCATCGGTACGTCGTGGCGACGCCTGCGTGCCAGTGGTGTCCGGATCCGCCCGCGTGCGGTGAGCGCGTGCGGCGACACCGTCGGATTCGCCGACGGCACCACCGTGGACGTGGCCGGGGTCGTCTGGGCCACCGGGTTCCGCCCTGAGTACCCATGGCTGGACGTTCCCGGAGTGGTCCTCGACGGGCAGGTCCGGCACGTCGCCGGTGTCAGCGACGTGCCTGGCCTGGTCTTCCTCGGACTGCCCTGGCAACGCTCGCGCAGCTCGCACTTCCTGGGCTTCGTCGCCGCGGACGCCGCATGGCTCGCCGAACGGTTGCGCGCCCCGGACCCTGACTGCACCGCGCCGGGCGAGCCGGCGTCACCACAGACAGGACCGTCACTCCGCCGGCGGCTGGCGGGGCTGCCTGAGGCATCGACCCGGCGGGTCCGGCCGTGGAAGTCGCCGTCCGCCCACACGTCGAGGTGACGACGGTCCTCGGCAGCCGAGGGCACGAGCGGTCGCCCGGTGGTCGGCGTCCGCCGCGGAGGGGGATCAGCGGGTGACGGTCGGCGCGTGGCCGTTCTGCCGGGCGGCGAGCCGCTCGCGTTGCGGGACGACCGTGTACTTGGGGTCCCGCGCGCTGGCCAGCCCGGCCTCGAAGACGCCGAAGCGGGTGAGCAGCGAGCCGGCCGCCAGCAGCAGCCCGGACACCACCGCACCGGCCCGACGCCGTCCGGCGACGACGGTCAGCGCCGCGCCCGCCGCGGTGCAGGCCTTCGCCGCGCGCAGCAGCGCCCCGGCCCGGCCCTCGTGGTACGGCTCGCTGACGATCCCGTGGTCGTTCTCCACCCGGTGCATCACGGCCAGCTCGATCGCCGCGCCGGCCACCGCGGTCCGCCGCGACGGCCCCGCCTCGGCCACCGGCGTGAACACCATGGTCATCCCGCCGCCGGCCGCCATCGCCGAGCCGCCGAAGACGAACGGCAGCTGCCGGTGCGCCGCGTGCCAGGACGGCACCGCGGTGTTGGCCAGCAGCACGCCGGTGTAGGTGGCCAGCGGCCCGCCGAACAGCGCCGACACCACGCCGCCGAAGCGCTTGAGCCGCGGGAACCAGCCCAGCAGCTCGACCGCCGCCGTCGCCCCGGCCGCCGCACCGAACGGCGCGAGGATGTAGGAGCCGACCGACAGCGGGGAGGTCGGCTTGAACACCCGCAGCATGTGCAGGAACCGCTCGGGCCGCCCGAGGTCGTGGATGAGGAAGACCACCGAGGCGATCGCGCCGCCGCCGGCGGTGTACCGGCCGACCCGGGTCAGCACCGGCCGACCGGTGACGTCGGCGACCGCCGCCAGGATCGACGACGACCCCGCCATGCCGCCGAGGAACAGGTACAGCGGCACGTCCGGCGACTTCCACACCGGCGACTTGATGATCGGGCGCCCGTAGTACGAGGTGAACCGGGCGTCCTCGACCATCGGCACCTCGCCGCCGCCGCCGCGCCGCCCGCCCCTGCGCCGCCGCTTGCCGCGGGCCTCCGCCGCCGGGCCGTCGGCCCGCCGCCAGCCCGCGCCCGGTGTCGTCAGCCCCTCCGTCACCGGTCCCCCTCCGGCAGGAACGGCCATTCCTGCCGCTCCCGGCCGATCATCGGGGCCTCCGTCCGACGAACGACGAGATGACGACGCCGGCGATCATCGCCGCGCCGGCCGCCGCCGCGCGCCACATCGAGGGCAGGTCGCGGGTGGTGACCACCGGGTCCGGCGGCAGGCCGTAGACCTCCGGCTCGTCGAGCAGCAGGAAGAACGCGCCCGCGCCGCCGACGCCGTCGTCCTCGTCCCGGCCGTAGAGCCGCGCCGTCTCCACTCCCTGCGACTTGAGCGTCGCCAGCCGGGCGTCGGCGCGGGCCTGCAGCTCGTCGAGGTTGCCGAACTGGATCGACTGCGTCGGGCAGGCGGTGGCGCACGCCGGCTGCAGCCCGTCGGTGAGCCGGTCGTAGCACATCGTGCACTTGAAGGCCCGGCCGTCGCCCTTGCGGGTCTGGATGACACCGTAGGGACAGCCGATGACGCAGTAGCCGCAGCCGTTGCAGATGTCGCCCTGCACGACGACGGTCCCGAACTCGGTGCGGAACAGCGCCCCGGTCGGGCAGACGTCCAGGCACCCGGCGTGCGTGCAGTGCTTGCAGACGTCGGAGCTCATCAGCCAGCGGATCTGCTTGTCGGTGCCGCTCTGCCCGGTCTGCGGGTCGAACTCCGACAGCGCCTCGGCGTTGAGCACGCTCGACTGCTGCGCCGCGGCCAGGCTGCCGTCGTTGTCGCCCTCGGCCACCGACGGGCCGCTGCCCTGCCGGTCGTCGCCCGGGCGGCCGAAGGTCGGCATCGGCAGGTCAACGGTGCGGGACTGCTCGATGAACGCCACGTGCCGCCAGGAGTTGGCCCCGAGCTGCCCGGTGTTGTCGTAGGACATCCCGGACAACCCGATGACGTCGCGCACGCCGTGCGAGTCGTCCATCGGCAGCGTGTTCCACTCCTTGCACGCCACCTCGCAGGCCTTGCAGCCGATGCACACCGAGGTGTCGGTGAAGAAGCCCACCCGCGCCGGGTGGTCCGGGTCGTAGCCGGCCTGCCCGGTCACGTCCGGCACCGGCCCGTAGAGCCGGTTCTCCGGGTCGTGCCCGGTGAACGCCGCACTCGCCGAGCTGATCGGGGTCATGCCGGTCTCCTCACTGCTGGGATCCCTCGCCGGCCTCGGCGGCGACCGGGTCGCGGCCGTTGACCCCGACCCGCCCCGACCCCACGCCCGCGCGGCGCCGGTAGCCCTCCACGAACTCGATGAGCTCGGGCCCGCGCGGGCGCCGTCCCGGGACGATGTCGGCGGTGCTGACCTTGTCCTCCTGGATGTGGGTGTTCGGGTCGAGCACGATCCCGAGCAGGTCGTTGGCCGAGTCGCCGGTCGAGATGCCGCTGTAGGACCAGTGGTAGGGCATCCCGATCTGGTGCACGACCTGGCCGTCCCGCAGCCGGATCGGGCGCATCCGCTCGGTGACCAGCACCTTCGCCTCGATCGCCGTCCGCGTGCTGACCAGCGTGGCGTACTCCCCGTTGACCAGCCCGCGCAGCGCGGCCAGCTCGGGGCTGACCTCGACGAAGAACTCCGGCTGGAGCTCCGACAGGTAGGGCAGCGTCCGGCTCATCCCGCCGGCCGTGTGGTGCTCGGTGAGCCGGTAGGTGGTCACCTGGAACGGGAAGACCGGGCTCAGCGGCGGGTTCTCCCGGTTCCACGGGCCCTCGATGCGCTCGATCGTCGGGTTCGCCTGCTGCTTGTAGAGGGCGTTCTCGACGACGGACTCCGCCGGCTCGTAGTGCGTCGGCAGCGGCCCGTCGACGACGCCCGCGGGCGCGTACAGCCACGCCTTCCCGTCCCCCTGCATGATGAACGGGTCGGCGCCGCCGATCGCGTCCTGCGCCCGGGCTCCCTCCGGCGGCACGTAGTCCGGCCGCTTGGTCGCCTCGAAGTCCGGGTTGTCGGCGCCGGTCCAGCGGCCGGCCTCCTCGTCCCACCAGACGTACTTCTTGCGCTCGCTCCACGGCCTGCCGTCGGGGTCGGCCGAGGCGCGGTTGTAGAGGATGCGCCGGTTGTACGGCCACGCCCAGCCCCACTCGGAGGCGACCTGGCCCTGCTCGCGGCCGGGCTTGCGGCGGGCGGACTGGTTGACCTCGTCGGCGTAGACGCCGGAGTAGATCCAGCAGCCGCACGACGTCGACCCGTCGTCCTTCAGCTCCATGTACCCGGAGACGGCACGCCCGTCGGGGCCCACGCCGTTGATCTCCCGCAGCACGTCCTCGGCGCTGGGCTCCTGGTCGGGACCGTGCGTCGGGTAGTCCCAGGTGAGGTCGAGCAGCGGGCGGTCGCGCGGGTCGGTCGAGCCGGCCAGCCGCTCGCGCAGGATGCGGCCGAGGTGGAAGTAGAACCACAGGTCGCTCTTCGCGTCGCCCGGCGGGTCGACGGCCTTGTGCCGCCACTGCAGCAGCCGCTGGGTCTGGGTGAAGGTCCCCTCCTTCTCCGCGTGCGACGCCGCGGGCACGAAGAAGACCTCGGTGGCGATCGTCTCCGGGGCGAGCTCGCCGGTCTCGATCTCCGGCGACTCCTTCCAGAAGGTCGCCGACTCGATCATCTGCAGGTCGCGGACGACCAACCAGTCGAGGTTGGCCAGTCCGAACCGGTTCATCCGGCCGTTGGGGTGGCCGACCGTGGGGTTCTCGCCGACCAGGAAGTAGCCGGAGATCTTCCCCTCGATCATGTCCTTGATCTGGCGGTAGGAGCTGTGGTCGCCGTCGATCAGCGGCATGTAGCCGAAGGCGAAGTCGTTCTCCGGCGTCGCGGCGTCGCCCCACCAGGCCTTGAGCAGGCTGGTCATGTAGGCGCGCTTGTTGCCCCAGAAGCCGGCCTTGCCGGCGGCGTCGGCGCAGTAGTCGTCGAGCGACTGGTGCTGCAGCGCGTGCGGCATCGGCAGGTAGCCGGGCAGCAGGTTGTACAGCGTCGGGACGTCGGTCGAGCCCTGGATGCTGGCGTGCCCGCGCAGCGCCAGGATGCCGCCGCCGGGACGGCCGATGTTGCCCAGCAGCGTCTGCAGGATCGAGCAGGTGCGGATGTACTGCGCGCCGACGCTGTGCTGCGTCCAGCCCACCGAGTACACCCACGCCGTCGTCCGGTCGCGGCCGCTGTTCTCGGTGACCCAGCGGGCCACCTGGAGGAACACCTCCGGCTCGATGCCGCAGACCTCGGCCACCATCTCCGGGGTGTAGCGGGCGAAGTGCCGCTTGAGGACCTGGAAGACCGTCCGCGGGTGCTGCAGCGTCTCGTCGCGCTTCGGCTTGGCCGCGATCGGGGGGCCACCGCTGCCGGCCGCCTGCGCCTTGTCGGTCTTCCGGATCTGCGGGTGGTCCTCGAGCTCGTCCTGCGCGGCGGCCCCGGCGGGGTCGTCGGAGCCCGAGTGCGGCGGCTCCTCCGGCTCGTACTGCCAGCTGGACTCGTCGTAGGTGTTGTTCTCCGGGTCGAAGCCGGAGAACAGGCCGCCGAGGTCCTCGGCGTCGACGAAGTCCTCGCGCACCAGCGCGGCGGCGTTGGTGTAGGCGACCACGTACTCCTCGAAGTACAGGTCGTGGGTGAGGACGTGGTTGATCAGCCCGCCGAGGAACGCGATGTCGGTGCCGATGCGCAGCGGCACGTGCAGGTCGGCGATCGCGCTGGTGCGGGTGAACCGCGGGTCGACGTGGATGACCTTCGCGCCGCGCGCCTTGGCCTCGCTCACCCACTGGAAACCCACCGGGTGGCACTCGGCCATGTTGGAACCCTCGATGACGATGCAGTCGGAGTTCGCGAGGTCTTCCTGGGAGTTCGTGGCACCCCCACGACCGAACGAGGCACCCAGACCGGGCACCGTGGCGGAGTGCTATATGCGCGCCTGGTTCTCGATCTGTATGGCGCCCAGGGCGCTGTACAGCTTCTTCATGAGGTAGTTCTCCTCGTTGTCGAGGGTCGCCCCTCCGAGGCTCGCCAACCCCATGGTGCGGTTCACGCGCTTGCCGTCGTTCTCGTCCTGCCAGCCCTTGCGCCGGGCCTCCAGCACGCGGTCGGCGATCATGTGCATCGCCGTGTCGAGGTCGAGGTCCTCCCACTCCGTCCCGTACGGCCGGCGGTACTTGACCGTCGTCACGCGGGTCGGGCTGGTGACCAGCGACTTGCTGGCGCTGCCCTTGGGGCAGAGCCGGCCGCGGCTGATCGGGGAGTCCGGGTCGCCCTCGATCTGGACGATCTGCTCGTCCTTCACGAAGATCCGCTGCCCGCAGCCGACGGCGCAGTACGGGCAGACGCTCTGGACGACGCGGTCGGCGGTGGCCGTGCGGCTCACCACGTCCTCCGTCGCCTTGCTCCGCGCGGCCCTGCCGCGCCCGAGCGGATCGGGGCCGGTCAGCTGCCGGAACACCGGCCAGGCGTCGAGCCAGGTCTTCACCCTGTGGACTCTGCCACTCCCGGCGCGATCCGGCGCGCGGAACGTCGCGGTACCGGTCGTGCCGGTACCGCGGCGTCCGCCGGGGTCAGCGCACGTGCACGAACTCGGTGTGGCTGAGCAGCAGGCCCTCCGGGCCGGGGGCGTCGGGGTCGGTCAGGCAGAACTGGACGTAGGCCTGCCCCCGGGCCAGCTCGCCGAAGCCCCACTCCAGGTGGTCGACGGTGAAGGTGCCCACGCGAGTGCGCCCGTCGCACGTGAACGAGTTGCCGTGGCTCTGGCTCCACGCCGCGGAGATGCCGCTGCTGCCCTCCTGCTCCAGGCGTGGGTCGGCCGTGCGGTCGGCGGTCTGCTTGACCGACACCCACAGGCCGAGGTCCTCACCCGCGGCGCAGCGGTAGCGGACCTGGACCTGCGCCACGGTGCGGTCACCGCGGTCGCCCTGGACGACGCCGACGACGTCGGCCTCGTAGGCGGGCCTGGGCGCCGCGGCGGCGGGGGCGGCGAGGGCGAGGACGGACGTCGCGGCGAGGGCGGTGCCGGCGACGAGGGGGCGCAGACGCACGGGATCTCCTGTGATCACGGGTTCGGGACGGCGGCGGAACATGCCAGACCCGGAACCGCCCGGCCAGGGGTCCGCGCGCGGCGCCGTACCGCCCGGTACCGGGAGGGGCTACCGCCCGGCGGGGAACTCGCGCGCCAGCCGGGCCGGCGCCCTCGCCAGCCACGCCTCGGTGACCAGCTCCCCGAGCTCGGCGACGTCGATCGCGTCCAGGCGCACCAGCACGGCGGCGTACCCGTCGAAGTGCGGCGTCGTCAGGTAGACGGCGGGGTCGTCGGCGACCAGCGCGTGCTTGACGCCCTCGTCGGCGACGGCGGCGCCGAGGACCGGGCCCTCCGGTGCGGCGTCCCCCAGGTGCTCGACGTCGGCGCGGCGCAGCGGGCGCTCCCAGACGAAGGCGCGGCCGCCGACCTCCCAGGACGGCCGGCCGTAGGAGGTGCCCTCCGTCGTCCCGGGCAGCGCGAGGGCCAGCCGCCGCACGTCCGCCCAGGTGGCCACGGACGCGACGCTAGCGCCCCCGGGTCACGCGGGGGCCGCGCCCGGCGCCCGCTGCCCGAGCGGCAGGGCCACGCCGCAGGCGGCCAGCCGCTCCCGCAGGCGGGCCGCCTCCTGCCGTCGCTGCTCGGCGCGCCGGCGCAGCACCACGACCTGCACCGGGTCGGTGGTGCGCTGGGCGCGCAGCTCCAGCACCGCCGCCGTCTCCAGGTGCAGCGCCATGCGCCGCAGCTCGCCGGACAGGTCCTGCGCCGGCCGTGGCAACCCCGGGGCCCCCGCTGAGGTCATGGGAGGCATGGTGGAACGCATCCGTCCCCGCCGCACCCGGAGCGGCGCGCCGGGCCCGCTGCCCCGGACGGGGAGCGGCGTCCCCGGGCCCGTCGGTGCCCGGGTCGATACTGGCCGCGTGGAGGGTCCCGGGCTGCACTGGATCGGCCACTCGACCGTCCGCGTCGAGCTGGCCGGGTCCACGGTGCTCACCGACCCGGTCCTCACCCGCTCCCTCGGCCCGCTGCGGCGGGTCGTCCCCCTCCCGTCCCCGGCCGCCTGGGCCGACGCCGACCTGGTCCTGGTCAGCCACCTGCACGCCGACCACCTGCACCTGCCCAGCCTGCGGCTGCTGGACGACGACGTGCGCGTGGTCGTGCCGCGCGGCGCCGGCGCGTGGCTGCGCTCGCGCGGCGTCCGCTGGGTGGACGAGCTCGCCCCCGGTGAGTCGTTGGTGCACCGCCGCCTGCGGGTCACCGCCGTCCCCGCGGTGCACAGCGGCCACCGCTGGGGCCCGCGTCTGAGGCACGGCCCGGAGACGGTCGCGGTCGGGCACCTGCTGGAGGGCGCCGGGTCCAGCGTCTACGCCTGCGGCGACACCGACCTGTTCGAGGGCATGACCCGCATCGGCGACCGCGGGGTCGACGTCGCGCTGGTGCCCGTGTGGGGCTGGGGTCCCACGCTCGGCCCGGGCCACCTCGACCCCGGGCGGGCCGCGGAGGCGGTGGCGCGCGTGCGCCCGCAGGTCGCGGTCCCGGTGCACTGGGGCACCCTGGCCGTCCGCGGCGGCACCACGCTCCCCGGCCTGGCCGGGCGCTACCGCCGGCTGCTGTCCGAGCCGCCGCTCGCCTTCGCGGAGGCGGTCGCCGCCCGCCGGCTGCCCACCACCGTCGTCGTCCCCGAGCCCGGCCGGCCGGTCGCGCTCCCCGCCGTGGCGGACGCGGCATGAGCACCGCCCTCGCCGCCGCCTGGACCGACGGGTCGCTGGGCTACCCGGTCCTGTTCGGCGGCGTGCTGCTCGGGTCGATCGTCCCGGTGGTGCCCACGGGGCCGCTGGTCGGCGCCGCCGCCGCGTTCGCGGTCACCGCGCACGAGCTCAACCTGGTCGCGGTGCTCGTCGTCGCCGCCCTCGGTGCCTGGCTCGGCGACGTCACCACCTTCGCCGTCTGCCGCTTCGGCGGGCCGGCCGCGGTGCGCTGGGTGGCGCGGGGGCAGCACGCCGACCGCATCGAGGAGGTCCGCGGGCAGTTCCGCCGGCACGGCTGGCAGATCATCGTGGCCGGGCGGCTGCTCCCCGCCGGGCGCATCCCCGTGCTGCTGGCCGCCGGCGCGCTGGCCTACCCGTGGCGGCGGCTGCTGCCCGCCTCGCTGCTGGCCGCGTCGCTGTGGGCGGTCGCCTACGCGCTGCTCGGCGTGGCCAGCGGCGGGATCTTCGACAGCCCGCTGATCGCCACCCTCGTGGCGACACTGCTGGTCCTCGTCGTCGGCGCGGTCCTCAACCTGGTCGGGTCCCGCCGCCGGCGGCACGCCGAGCCGGAGCGGCAGCCGGAGGACGAGGGCAGCCCGACGTCGTGCGGTCCGGCGTGACGCGCACTCCCCGGGCGGACCAGCACGGCCGGGTGCTCGGCCGCGGGCGCGCACCGGCCCGGGTGCTGCTCACCTGGGTGCTCGCCACGCTCGCCCTCGTCGTCCTCGACCGCTGGCTCGCCGGCTTCGCGATGCCCGCCTGGTGGCAGCCGCCGCTGACCGCGCTGCTGCTCGGCCTGCTCGCCGGCGTGGTCTGGCCGCTGGTCATGCGCGTGGCGCTGCCGCTGGCGCTGTTCACCCTCGGCCTGGGCAGCTTCCTGCTGCTGGGCGCGGGGGTGCTCGCGGTCTCCTTCGCGATCCCGGGCGTCGTGGTCACCGACCTGGGCACCGCCACCCTGGTCGTCGTCGCCATGGCGGCGGTGACGGCGGTGGTGAGCAGCGCGCTGGCGATCGACGAGGACGAGCTCTTCTTCCGCCGCGCCCGCCGCCGCGCCCCGCACGCCTCGGCGGCCGGGCCCCGCCCGCCGGGCGTGCTGTTCCTGCAGATCGACGGGCTGGGCGCCGACACCGTCCGGCGCGCGGTCCGCGACGGGTCGATGCCCACCCTGGCCGCGTGGCTGCGGTCGGGCAGCCACGCGCTCACCTCGTGGCACACCGACTGGAGCTCGCAGACCGGCGCCTCGGTCTGCGGCATCCTGCACGGCTCCAACCACGACGTCCTGGGGTTCCGCTACTACGAGAAGGACCGCGACCACGTCGTCGCGGTCTCCCACCCGACCGACGCCGCGGAGGTGGAGCGGCGGCACTCCGACGGCCGCGGCCTGCTGGCCGGCGGCGGCGCCAGCCGCGGCAACCTGTTCACCGGCGACGCCCCGCACGTCAGCCTGACCATGAGCGCGCTGCCGCTGGTGGTACCGCGGCGGTCGGGACGGCGGCGTGAGCGGGTGGGCGCCGGCTACTACGCGTACTTCGCCAACCCGGTGAACGCGCTGCGCACGCTCGGCGTCTCGCTGGCCGACGTCTACCGGGAGCTGTCCGCGGCCGCCCGGCAGCGCCGCGCCGACGTGCGGCCCCGGGTCAGCCGCGGCGGCATCTACCCGCTGGCCCGGCCGGGGACGACGGTCATCGCCCGCGACGTCGTCGTCGCGGCCGTCCTCGAGGACATGATGGCCGGCCGCCCGGCCGTCTACGCCGACTTCCTCGGCTACGACGAGGTCGCCCACCACAGCGGCGTCGAGCGCTTCGACACCCTCGAGGTGCTGCGCAGCATCGACCAGCAGGTGGGCCGGCTGGCCCGCGCCGGCGAGCTCGCCCCGCGGCGGTACCACGTGGTGCTGCTGTCCGACCACGGCCAGACCCAGGGCGAGGCCTTCGCGCAGCGGTTCGGCGAGACGATCGAGTCCTTCGTCGGCCGGCACTGCGGCGGCACGCCGGAGCCGGGGCGGCGCGGGGCCGAGCCGCGGGACAGCCGCCGCCCGGCCGAGGGCTGGCAGGTGACCAGCGCGCTGGCCGAGGTGGCGTCCGGGCCCGGGTTCATCGCCCGCCGGCTGCGGGAGCGGGTGGTGTCCGCCGGCGCCGGCGAGCACGCGCACGGGACGCCGTCCGGGCAGCCGGCCCGGGTCGCGCGGGTGGCGCCGGGCGTGGTGGTCGTCGTCTCCGGCCACACCGCCGGCGTCTCGTTCCCCGACCTGCCCGGCCGGGTGCCGCTGGAGGAGATCGAGCACCACTGGCCCGAGCTGCTGCCGGCGCTGGTCGACCACGACGGCGTGGGCTTCGTGCTGGTGCACTCCGAGGAGCACGGGCCGGTCGTCCTCGGCCGCGACGGCCTGCACCGGCTGGCCACCGGCGTCGTGGTCGGCGAGGACCCGCTGGCCGGCTACGGCGAGCACGCGCCCGCGCTGGTGGCGCGGGTGTCCACGTTCCCGCACTGCCCCGACGTCATGGTCAACAGCCGCTACGACCCGGACACCGACGAGGCCTCGCCGTTCGAGCCGCACGTCGGGTCGCACGGCGGGCTCGGCGGCCCGCAGCAGCGGGGCTTCCTCGCCCACCCCCGGGTCCTGACGCCGCCCGGCGAGATCGTCGGGGCCGAGCACCTGCACCGGGTGCTGCGCGGCTGGCTGACCGAGCTCGGTCACCCGGAGCCCGACGGCGCCGGCGCGCAGGTGGGGCCGGACAGCCCCGCGGCCCTGCGCGACCGCAGCCGCGTCTGACGGCGGAACGCCCGGCTACGGCCACGTGAACACCGGCCCGCCCCGTGGCGGCGCGCCGGGGGCCTCCTGGAGAGTGGGGCGATGCGACCCGACGCCGCCGCCTGGTTCTCCGGCCGCACCTCCGCCGTCCGCTCGATCGGGGACGTCGACGTCCTCGGCCTGCTGCGGGCCAAGCGCCGCGGCGGCCACCGGGTGAGCCTGGTCCTCCCCGCGCGCGACGAGGAGTCCACCGTCGGCGGGATCGTCGCCGGTCTGGTCGCGCACTGGGTCCGGCTGGTGCCGCTGGTCGACGAGGTGGTCGTCGTCGACTCCGACTCCACCGACCGCACCGCCGAGGTCGCCCGCGCCGCCGGGGCCGACGTCGTCGCGGCCGCGGACGTGCTGCCCGCGCACGGCAGCCGGCCGGGCAAGGGCGAGGCGCTGTGGAAGTCGCTCGCGGCCACCACCGGCGACCTGCTGGTCTTCCTCGACGCCGACCTGCTCGGCGACGTGGCGCACTACGTGCCGGGGCTGCTCGCGCCGCTGCTGACCGATCCGCAGGTCGGCTACGTCAAGGGCTGCTACGCCCGGCCGCTGGAGGTCGACGGCCGCATCACGCCCGCGGGCGGCGGCCGGGTCACCGAGCTCACCGCGCGCCCGTTGCTCAACGCCCTGTGGCCGGAGCTGGCGGGCTTCGTGCAGCCGCTGGGCGGGGAGTACGCCGGCCGGCGCGAGGCGCTGGAGCAGGTGCCCTTCGTCTCCGGCTACGGCGTGGAGGTGGGGCTGCTGGTCGACCTGCTCGGGCTGCTGGGCCTGCACGGGCTGGCGCAGGTCGACCTGGGCGTGCGCCGGCACACCTCGCAGGACCAGGAGGCGCTGGGCCGGATGGCCGGCCAGGTGGTCTCGACGGTGCTGGCCCGCAGCGGCCGGTCCGGCGCGGGCGGGCTGCTCACCCAGTTCCGCGCCGACGGCAGCGGCTTCCTGCCGGTCAGCACGCCGGTCGCCGTCGACGAGCGGCCGCCGATGGTGACCGTCCCCGGGTACCGGACCTCCCGCGCCGGGGCGGTCTGACACCCCGCCGCTCAGCCGTGGACCAGCAGGCCCCGGACCGTCTCGCCGGCCGCCTGGTCCCGGTAGCCCTGGTTCAGCTCGTCCAGGGTGTACCGCCGGGTGACCAGCCGGCCGAGCTCCAGCCGCCCCTCCTCGGCCATCCGCGCCAGCATCGGGATGTCGCGGAAGGGGTTGCACGAGCCGAACAGCGAGCCCTGCACGCGGTGCTCGAACACCGTGGTCATCTGCCCGTTGAGGTCCACGTGCCCCTCGCGGGGGTGGTCGGCCAGCGCCGTGAGCACCAGCGTGCCGCCCTTGCCCAGGCAGGCCGACGCCCCGGCCATCACCTCGGCCGACATCTTCCCGACGGTCACGACCACCACGTCGGCGCCCGTGCCCCGGGACAGCTCGCGGGCCAGCTGGGCGGCCTCGCGGGCGTCGGCCACGGTGTGCGTGGCCCCCAGCGACTCCGCGAACTCCCGCTTCATCGCCACCGGGTCGACGCCGATCACGTGCACCGCGCCGGCGTGCACCGCGCCCTGGACGGCGTTGACACCGACGCCGCCCAGCCCGACCACCACGACGACGTCGCCGGGGCGGGTGCCGCCGGAGTAGACCGCCGACCCCCAGCCGGTGGGCACGCTGCAGGCGAGCAGCGCCGCGGTGTCCAGCGGCAGGTGCGGGTCGATGCGCACGCAGGAGAACTCGCTGAGCACCGTGTGCCGGGCGAAGGCGCCGACGATGCAGAACCCGCCCAGCGGCTCGCCGTCCAGCCGGAAGGGATAGGTGCCGGTGGGCAGCTGCCCGATGGCGATGGTGGCGCCCGCGTCGCAGATGTTGGAGCGGCCGGTGGCGCAGTACCGGCAGTGCCCGCACGCGGGGAGGAAGCTCGTGACGACGTGGTCGCCGGGCGCGACGGAGGTGACGCCGGGCCCGACCGCCAGGACGACGCCGGAGCCCTCGTGGCCGCCGACGATCGGGTACCGCCCGCCGGGGTTGGAGTGCCGCAGGTGCTCGTCGGAGTGGCACAGCCCGGCGTAGGCCATCTCGACCAGGACCTCACCCGGGCCGGGGTCCACGACCTCGAGGTCGACGATCTCGTACTCGGTGCCCGCCCCGCGCAGCACCGCTCCCCGCGTCCTCACCGGTCCCCGGCCCTCCTCTGGCCCGGCACCCGCCCGCGCGGACGCCGTCGTCTCGGCGTCCAGCCAACCCCACGGTGCGACGGCGACCGACGGCGGGGTGGCACCCGGTGCCACCTGCGGCTGCGGCGGCCGGCGGCCCGCCCCGACCGGATGATGTCGTTCCGTTTCCACGAGACCAGCAACGCAGCGTTGCTACCCTTCGCACCGTGAGTGATCAGTCCCGCCGGGCCCAGAAGAAGGCCCTCACCCGCGCCCACGTGCGCGAGACGGCCCAGCGACTGTTCGCCGAGCGCGGCTTCGACGCCGTGACCATCGCCGACGTCGCCGCCGCGGCGGACGTCGCGGTGCAGACGGTCTTCAACCACTTCACGACCAAGGAGGAGCTCTACTGGGCCGACCGGACGCCGTGGGTGGACGGGCCGGCGGCCGCCGTGCGGGAGCGCCCCGCCGGGGTGTCCGCGCTGACCGCGCTGCGTGAGCACCTGGTCGCCTCGGTGGGGCGCTTCGTCGAGCGGCTGGCCGACCCGACCGGGCGCTGCACCGTCACCGACCTCGACCGCTCCCCGGCGCTGCAGGCCTCCGAGCGGGAACTGCACCACACCGCCGAGGCCCGGCTGCGCGAGGCCCTCATCGAGGCCTGGACCGGCCCCTGCCCCGAGCGCCCCGTCCCCGCCGACCCGCGGACGGCGGCCGCGGTGGTCGCCGCCACGTGGCTGGCGGTCACGCGCATCCTGGTCACCCAGCCGCGCTCGCCGATGCCGGCACCCGAGCAGGCGGCCGAGGTCGCCGCGGCCACGCGCGCGCTGGCCGAGCGGCTGCTCTCCGGCTACGAGGCGAACCTGGTGAGCTCCGCGCTGGCAGACGACACCACCCGCGCCCTGCGCGCCGTCTGACCCGCTCCCCGGTCGCCCGGGGCCGGCGTCAGCGGCGGGCGGGCTCCGCGGACGGGACCACGATCGGGAGCAGCACGTCGTCGACGACCTGCTCGACGCGGTCGGCGACCATCCCGCCGTCGCCGGCCGCGGTGAGCCGCTGCCACCAGAAGGCCTCGAGCACCGAGCGCAGCAGCGCCAGCCGTTCGGCCGGCACCTCCTCGCCCCGTGCGGCCCAGCGCTCGCCCAGCACCTCGACGACCTCGGTCAGCGGGCGTACCAGGGCGGCCTCGAGCCCGGCGCGCAGGTCCTCGTCGTGCCGGGCGGCACCGACGAGGCTGGCCACCGCCCGCTCCTCGCGGGACAGCGGCCGGCGCCAGGAGGCGACCAGGGCGACGAGGTCGGCGTGCATCGAGCCCTCGTCCTCGGGAGCGTGGACCAGGGTGAAGCGGCTGACCGCCGACCGTGCCAGCGCCGCCATCGACGGCCAGCGCCGGTAGATGCCGGCCTTTCCCGCGCGCGCCCGGGCCGCGACCCGGTCGCTGTTGAGCCGGCCCCAGCCCTCGTCGGCGAGGATGTCGACCGCAACGGCGACCAGTTGCTCGGACAGCTCGGCGCTCAGCGGGCGGCCGGGGGTGCCACTCACGAGCGAACTCGTTCGCACGACATCAGGTTGCGCACGGTCTCATCCTGACCTGTCAGTGGAGTGACCACAACGACCGGGGCCGTATCGTCACCCGACCGGTCCGCCGAGACCTCCGTCTCAGGCGCCCGCCGCGCCCTCGACGTGCACCTGGAGGGTGGCGCCGTCGTCGCTTCCCCAGCCCTGGTCGCGGGCCTGCTCGACCATCCGGTCCCAGCGCTCGCCCCAGTCGGCGACGTCGGCGTCGGGCTCGGCGGCGGCCCGCAGCGCGGCGGCGTCGAGCAGGCCGGTCCCGTCGTCCTGCAGCCGCCCGAGGCCCGCCTCGCGCAGCACCTCGTCGGCCTCCTCGTCGGTCACCTGACCCAGGGCCAGGTGCAGCCCGGTCAGGTCGTCGGTGTCGACGACCCGCACCTCGGGGCGCTCGTCGGCGCCGCCCACCACCTCGACGATCACGGGTCCTCCGTTCAGACGTGCCAGGGGAAGCGGGAGAAGTCGGGGTCGCGCTTCTCCAGGAAGGCGTCGCGGCCCTCGACGGCCTCCTCGGCCGTGTAGGCCAGCCGGGTCGTCTCCCCGGCGAACAACTGCTGGCCGACCAGGCCGTCGTCGATCAGGTTGAACGAGTACTTGAGCATCCGCTGCGCGGTCGGGCTCTTGGCCACGATCCGCCGGCCCCAGTCCAGCGCGGTGCGCTCCAGCTCGGCGTGCGGGACGACGCGGTTGACCATGCCCATGCGGTGCGCGTCCTCGGCGGAGTACTCCTCGCCGAGGAAGAAGACCTCGCGCGCGAACTTCTGGCCCACCTGGCGGGCGAGGTAGGCGGAGCCGAAGCCGCCGTCGAAGCTGCCGACGTCGGCGTCGGTCTGCTTGAACCGCGCGTGCTCGGCGCTGGCCAGCGTCAGGTCGCTGACGACGTGCAGGCTGTGCCCGCCGCCGGCGGCCCAGCCGGGGACGACGCAGACGACGACCTTCGGCATGAACCGGATCAGCCGCTGCGCCTCCAGCACGTGCAGCCGGCCGCTGCTGCGGCCCACCTCGTGCTCGTAGCCGTAACGCCCGCGCACCCGCTGGTCACCGCCGGAGCAGAACGCCCAGCCGCCGTCCTTCGGGCTCGGGCCGTTGCCGGTGAGCAGGACGCAGCCGACGTCGGTGGCCAGCCGGGCGTGCTCGAGCGCGGTGATGAGCTCGTCGACGGTCTGCGGGCGGAACGCGTTGCGCACCTCGGGCCGGTCGAAGGCGATCCGGACGACGCCGGCGTCGACGGCGCGGTGGTAGGTGATGTCGCCGAAGTCGAACCCGTCGACCGGCTGCCACGCGGCGCTGTCGAAGATCTCCGAGACGTCGTCGCGGGCGCTCATGACAGGAACCTATCCGCGCGCCCGGGACCGGGCAGCGGCTACCTGCCGCCGCCGAGGCCGAGTCCGCCGGTCACGCCGTCGACGGTGCTCTCCAGCGTCACGGTGGTCTGGTCGAGCACGCTCTCGACCGTCCCGGTGGTCTGTTCGACGACCTGGCCCACGGTGCCGGTGGTCTGCTCGACGACCTGGTCGAGCGGGCCTGGTGCGCTCGGAACGGCCGGAGGCGAGGGCTGTGGCGCCGGGGCCGGCGCGGGGGCTGCGGGGGCCGCGGGCGCCGTCGTGCCGGCGGACGGACCCGTCCCGCCCGACGAGCCGGAGCCGGCGGGGGCGCGGCCACCCGCGGGGGCGGCCGGGGCGGCGGGCGCCGGAGCAGCGGCGGGGACGGCGGGAGCGGGCGCGGCGGGCGCGGCGGCACCGGCCGTCGCGGCCGCGACCGAGCCGGCGATGCCGGTCAGCCCGGCCGGGGACGCGGGCCCGCCGGTGGCGCGCTGCGACGAGGAGGCCGTGGTCCCGAAGCCCGGGAAGAGGAAGCCGTCGGGGGTGCCGGGGACACCGAAGGACGGCGTCAGCCGGGCGTAGGTCGAGGGCTGCGCGACCGCGGGGTCGTCGGAGTAGACGCCCGTGCCGCCGTCGGCGGCCACCGCCCCGGAGGCGTCCGTGCCGGCCGTGGCCATCAACGGCGCGACCACGATCCCGGTGACGGCGAAGGACATGAGCACGCGCCAGCAGAAGCGCTGCCCCGCGGTCTCGGGCGCCGGCCCGGCCGCCGCCCGGTCCCCCGCCACGACGTCCTCCGTTGCGCGGTGCCGCGCGCCCATGGGTCGACCCCTCTCCGCCGAGGTGGTGAGACTGCTCTCACACCTTCGGTACAACGAGGTACCAGCCCCGCGGTTGCGCTGCCAGCCGAGTACTGCGCACGAGCGACGTGCCGCCGCTAGCGTCGGGCCCGTGCCCGACGGCGCCGCCCTGCGCGTGGGCACCCTCAACCTCGCCTCCGGCCGCGGTGCCGACGGCCGCACGCTGGCCCCCGCCGCGCTGGCCGCGGCGGTCGCCGGACTCGACGTCGACGTGCTCGCCGTGCAGGAGGTCGACGCCGGCCAGCCCCGCTCGGGCGGCACCGACCAGGCCGCGGTGCTCGCCGGTGCGCTGGCCGCGGTCGACTGGCGGCACGCGGCCACGCTCACCGGGACGCCGAGCCCGTTCCGCGGGACCTGGGCCGCCGCCGACCCACCCGCGCTGCGCGGGCCCGAGCACGCGGCGGACGGTCCGGCGTACGGCGTCGCGCTGCTGGCCCGCCGCCCGGTGCGGGACTGGGCGGTGCTCGGGCTCGGGTCCGGCCGCGCCCGGCTGCCGCTGCGGGCGCCGGACCCCGCCACCGGCCGGCCGCGGCTGTGGTGGGTGCCCGACGAGCCGCGGGTCGCCGTCGCCGCCTGCCTGGACGGGCTGACCGTGGTGGCCACCCACCTGTCGTTCTCGCCGCCGACGGCGGTGCGGCAGCTGCGGCGGCTGCGCCGCTGGGTGGCGTCCCTGCCGGGGCCGGTGGTCGTCGCCGGTGACCTCAACCTGCCCGGCGGGGTGCCGGCGCGGCTGCTCGGCGCGACCGCGCTCGTGCGGGAGGCGAGCTTCCCGGCGCACGGGCCGCGCCTGCAGCTGGACCACCTGCTCGCGCTGGGCGGGGTGACCGCCCGGGACGCCGCCGCCCGCCGGCTGGGCGTGGGCGACCACCGGGCGCTGACCGTGACGGTCGGCTGAGCTCAGGCGGCGAGCAGCGGCCGCAGCCGGTCCAGCGAGGCGGCGAGCCCCGGGTGCAGCGTGACCTGGTGCAGCGCGGCCAGCGCCACCCACGCGACGCCGGTGCTCTCGCCGTCCAGCCGCAGCCGGGACGGGTCGAGGTCGCCGACCGGGCGGGCCAGGACGGTCGTGTAGGCCCAGCCGCCGTGGTCGTCGACCGAGCGGGCGCCGAGCACGAGGTCCGCGGCGGCCAGCCCGAGCTCCTCCTCGACCTCCCGCAGGGCGCCCTGCTCGGGCGTCTCGTCCAGGTGCAGCGCCCCGCCCGGCGTCCCCCACGTCCCGCCGTGGTGCGACCACAGGGCGCGGTGCTGCAGCAGCAGCTCGGGGCCGTCGCCGCCGTCGCGGTGCACCAGCAGGCCGGCCGCGCCGGCCCGCCCCCAGTGCCGGTGCCCCAGGGAGCAGGTGGTCCAGCCGTCGGTGGGGGTCAGACGGAGGGTCGGCACGCCGACCAGTGAACCGCAGCCGGGCCGCGGGCCGGTGGACCGCTTTGGCAGGATCCGGCAGGACGACCGGCGACGACGACGGAGGCACCCCGCATGGCGACCACGACGACGATGGCCGAGGTCTCGGGCCTCATCGGCGAGGAGCTGGGCACCAGCGACTGGTTCGAGGTCACCCAGGACCGGGTCGACACCTTCGCCGACGCCACCGGCGACCACCAGTGGATCCACGTCGACGTCGAGCGGGCGAAGGCCGAGAGCCCCTTCGGCGGGCCGATCGCGCACGGCTACCTCACGCTGTCCCTGCTCGTGCCGCTGTTCGCGCAGGTCTTCGTGGTCAGCGACACCGCCATGGGCGTCAACTACGGCCTGGACAAGGTGCGCTTCCCCTCGCCGGTGCCGGTCGGCTCCCGCGTGCGGCTCACCGCGACGCTGAAGGACGTCGAGCAGGTCGCCGGCGGGCTGCAGCTGACCTTCGCCGCCGTCGTCGAGCGCGAGGGCAGCGAGAAGCCGGCCTGCATCGCCGAGCCGGTCTACCGCTACTACGGCGGCTAGCCACCAGCGCATGCGGATCGCCGTCTTCACCGGCAGCCGGCCCGGGCCGGAGGCGCACCGGAAGGCCGCCGCGGACCTGGCCACGGGCCTGGCCGAGGCCGGCGTCGGGATCGTCTACGGGGGCGGGCACGTCGGGCTGATGGGCGTCGTCGCCGACGCCGCCCTGGCCGCCGGCGGCGAGGTGGTCGGGGTGATCCCGCAGCACCTGGTCGACGACGAGCTGGCCCACCCCGGCCTGCCGCGGCTGGAGGTCGTGACCTCCATGCACGAGCGCAAGGCGCGGATGGCCGAGCTCTCCGACGCCTTCGTCGCCCTGCCCGGGGCCGCCGGCACGCTCGAGGAGCTGTTCGAGGCCTGGACCTGGGGGATGCTCGGCCTGCACGCCAAGCCGGTGGTGCTGCTCGACGTCGACGGGTTCTGGGCGCCGCTGCGGGCCCAGCTGGGGCGCATGGCCGACGACGGCTACCTCGAGCGGCGCCGGCTCGACGCCCTCGGCGTGGTGACCGACGCGGCCGGGCTGCTCGCCTTCGTCGAGGGCTACGAGCACCCGCCGCGGAAGTGGGCGCCCACCCCGCCCTAGCCCTGGCCGCCCCAGCCCCGGCCGCCCCAGCCCCGGCCGCCCTAGCCCCGGGCGCGGTCCCAGCTCGGGCCGGTGATGCCCTGCGCCTCGGCCTCCAGCTGCCAGGCGCCCTTGCCGTCGATCGACTCGCGGATGACGTCGGCGTGGCCGGCGTGCCGGGCCTGCTCCTCGATCTGGTGCAGGAGCAGCCAGCGGACGCTGAACACGGTGCCGTCGGGCAGCCAGCGCGCGACGCCGTCGGGGACCTCGACCACCCGGTCCAGGTCGCGCTCGGCGCGCACGACCTCCTCGGTCTCGCGCGCAACCTCCGCCTGCCGGTGCAGCAGGACCTCCACGGTCTCGCCGGGTGCGACGGTGAACCCGGCCATCCACTCGGCCTGCGGATCGCCCTCCACCGCGTGCGGACGGCGCCCGACCCGCCCGGCGAGGTTCGCCCGCTCACCCTGGGTCACGTGCTTGAGCAGCGCGGACAGCGACAGCTCGCTGGCGCTCGGGGTGGCGCGCGCCTCCTCCTCGGTGAGCCCGTACAGGGCGTTGCGCAGCGCGGTGCGCTGGTTCGCCAGCAGGCGCAGCAGCAGGTCGTGCTCGGCGGGTGCGGTCACGCGGGCCATCCTGCGCCGGGATCGCGCGGCGGGACAGGGCCCGGCTGGCCGCCGGCGGCAGCGCTGCCTAGCGTCGCCCCCGTGGAGCGCTGGGACGTCGTCGTGGTCGGGGGCGGCCCGGCGGGCGCGGCGGCGGCGCTGGCCGCGCGGCGCGACGGCGCCTCGGTGCTCGTCCTCGACCGGGCCGACTTCCCGCGCGACAAGGTCTGCGGCGACGGCATCGCTCCCGAGGCGCTGGACGTGCTCGCCGGGCTGGGCGCCGACGCCGCCGCGCTGACCGCCGGGTACGCGCCGGCACCGCGGCTGTCCCTGCGCTCGCCCGGCGGGGCGGCGGTGGAGCGGGCCACGCCCCGGCCGTCGTCGGTGGTGCCGCGCGCGGTGTTCGACGCCCGCCTGCTCGGCACGGCGCTCGACGCGGGCGCGGGGTTCCGGCGGCACGCCGTCCGCCGGGTCACGCCGGGACCGGACGGCGTCGACGTCGACGGGGTGCTCACCGCGGGGGTGCTGGTCGGGGCCGACGGCGCGGAGTCCGTCGTCCGGCGGGCGCTGGGCCTGCCGCGCAACGCCGACGACCGGATGGCGGTGGCGCTGCGCGGCTACGCGCCCGAGCTGCCGGGCCGGGCCGGCACGCAGGTGCTGGTGACCACCGAGCAGCGCTGGCCGGCCTACGCGTGGTCGTTCCCGCTCGGCGACGGGCGGGCCAACGTCGGCTACGGCGAGCTGGTCTCCGGCGGGGCCACCCGGGCGGCGCTGGTGGAGGGGCTGCAGCGGCTGCTGCCCGGGGTCGAGCCGGAGGGGCTGCGGGCGCACCGGCTGCCGCTGTCCACCGGCCGGCCGCGGCAGCCCGACGGGCGGGTGCTGCTGGCCGGCGACGCGGCGTCGCTGGTCAACCCGATGACCGGCGAGGGGATCTTCTACGCGGTGCTGTCCGGGGCGCTGGCCGGCGCGGCCGCGTCGGCGGGGGCGGCCGCGGGCGCGGTGCACCGGCGGGCGCTGCGGCGCCGGCTGGGCGCGCACCACCGGTCGGCGTCGGTGGCGTCGTGGGTCAGCCGCTGGCCGCGGGTGATGGACGCGGCGTTCCGTGCGGCGGCGGCCGACCAGCGGGTGTTCGACGACGTCGTGGCGCTCGGGCTGGCCGACGGCCGGCTCACCGCCCGCACCCTGGCGGCCGCGGCCCGGCACCTGCGCTGAGGAGCCCTCCTAGCGCTGTCGGTTCCTCAGGCCGGGGCGACCTCGACGCGGCCGCGGCCGGCGCGCTTGGCGCGGTAGAGGGCCCGGTCGGCGGCGGCGTAGAACTCGCGCATCCCGACCGCGGCGCCGCGGGCGTGCGCCACCCCGACGCTCACCGACATCGCCAGCAGGCTGCCGTCGGGGAGCGTGAGCGGCGTGGACAGCACCGTCCCGAGCACCGACTCGGCGCGGGCGACGGCGACCTCGGACGTGCACCCGGGCAGCAGGACGGCGAGCTCGTCGCCGCCGAGCCGGGACAGGACGGCGTCACCGGCGCGGATCTGGCGCCGGATGATCCCGGCCAGGTGGACCAGCGCGTCGTCGCCGACGGGGTGGCCGTGCTCGTCGTTGATCTGCTTGAACGAGTCGACGTCGAGCAGCAGCAGGGCGGTGCCGTCGGCGCCGGCGGGGCCGGTGAGCGCGACGGCGAGCGCGTCGTCGAACACCCGGCGGTTGACCAGGCCGGTGAGGGTGTCCACGGTGGCCTGCTGCTCGAGCGCCTCGACCAGCCGCTCCTGCACCGCGCCGGCCCGTTCCAGCATCACCGCGACCACGGCGAGCACGGTGCCGAGGAGGAGGGCGTCGCTGACCGCGTTCTCGACCGGCACCAGGTGCAGCAGCACGGTGGCGTTCGCCGCCACGGCCAGCGCCGTGACCACCGTGACGGCCGCCCGCCGGAGGTGGGCGGCCGCCCACAGCACCGGGAAGGCGAGGAAGGCCTGGGCGCCGGCCGACGGGTCCTCGGTCACGAGGTTCAGCCCGGCGACCAGCAGGACCCCGGTCACCCCGAGGAGGGGGAACACGCCCCGGCGGTCGAGCCGCTCGGGCGCGAGACGGCGGCACGCGACGGCGCTCGCGACGAGGAGGGCGACGACGACCCAGCACGCCGCCAGGGTCAGCGGCGAGGCGGCGTTCGCACCGAAGCCGTTGACCGCGGCGAGGGCGCCCGCGGAGATGCCCAGCACGAGGACCAGCGAGCGGGCGGCGGCACGCGGCTGCCGGGCTCTCAGTCCCCGGGGGATGGCCACACCCCCTCTTCGGCACCCGGGGTCCCCCGGATGAGCCGAGCCACCCGCAGGGGTGAGGACTCCCCCCGGCGTGTCCCCGGGACGCGCCGCGCACCCCCGCAGGGTCAGTCACGCCGGCGCGCCTCGCCGGCCGCCGTCCGCACCGCCGCGCGGAGCCGGTCCGCCAGGCCGGGCGGGCAGCAGTCGGGGTCGACGAGGACGTCGTCGGCGCCGGCGACCAGCAGCCGCGCCCGGGTGGCCCGGTCGGCGTCGTCGCAGAGCACGAGGACGGCGGTCCCCGGCGCGGCGCCCAGCCGTGCCACCCGGTCGACGGCGTCCTCCCCCCGGCCGGTCACGAGCAGGACCGCGTCGGCCTCCGGCGCCGCCACCCCCGGCACGGTGACGGCGAGGCCGTCGCGCAGCAGGACGCCGCGCAACGTCCGGCTGCGGGCGTCCCCGGGCGCGACGAGCAGCACGACCGGTTCCCGCCCCGGCCCCGCGGACCGGTCCCCCGCGGTCTCGAGGGCGGCGCCGGCGGCGGCGACCGCGCCGGCCAGGTCCTCGGGCGGCACCGGGCGGGCGAGGTGGTGGCCCTGCAGGTGGTCCACGCCGAGCTCGACCAGCCGGGTCGCCTGCACGCGGGTCTCCACGCCCTCGGCGGTGACCTCCAGCCCCAGGCAGTGCGCGAGCGTGACCAGGGCGGTGAGGACCGGCTGGTCGTCGGCGCCGTCGCCGATCTGCTGCACGAACGACCGGTCGATCTTGATCCCGTCGACGGGCAGGGCCTGCAGCCGGCCCAGGGAGGAGTAGCCGGTCCCGAAGTCGTCGATGGCCACCCGGATGCCCGCGGCCCGCAGCTCGTCGAGCTGACCGACCACCCGGGGCGCGGCCTCGAGGAACACCGTCTCGGTCACCTCGAGCAGCACCTGCCCGGGGCGCACGCCGGTGCCGGCGAGGATGCCGAGGACCGCCGTCGCGAAGTCCGGCTCGCGCAGCTGCACCGGCGAGACGTTGACCGACACCGACCGGCGCGGGTCCGCGGACAGCCAGCCGGACAGCCCGGAGCACGCGGTGCGCAGCACCTGCTGACCGAGCTCGCGCACCAGCCCGCTGCGCTCGGCGACCGGCAGGAAGTCGGCCGGCAGCGCCAGGCCGCCGGGGCGCGGCCAGCGCACCAGCGCCTCGACCCGGGTGGCCGCGCGGGTGCGGACGTCGACCAGCGGCTGCAGGTGCACGACGAACCCGTCGTCCTCGAGCGCCTGCCGGAGGCCGCTCTCGACGTCCGCGCGGGCGAGGACCGCCGTCGACATGGTCGGGTCGAAGACCGCGTGCCGGCCCTTGCCCGCCTGCTTGGCGGCGTACATCGCGATGTCGGCCTGCTGCAGCAGCACCTCGGCGGGCACGTGCTCACCCCCGGCGCTGCGGGCCAGGCCGATGCTGCCGCTGGGCACCACCTGGCGGTCGCCGAACCGGACCGGGGCGTCGAGGGCGGCGCCGATGCGCCGGGCGACCTGCTCGCCGTGGTCGGCCTCGGCCAGGACGACGGCGAACTCGTCCCCGCCGAGGCGTGCGACCGTGTCCTCGGGACGGACGCACCGGGTGAGCCGGTCGGCGACCTCGACCAGCAGCCGGTCGCCGACCTGGTGGCCCAGCACGTCGTTGACGTCCTTGAAGTCGTCGAGGTCGACCAGCAGCACGCTCACCCCGGCGGGCGAGCGCGCCTCGAGGGCGTGGGCCAGCCGGTCGGCGAACAGCGCCCGGTTGGCCAGCCCGGTGAGCGGGTCGGTGAACGCCAGCCGGCGCAGCTGCTCGGCCTGCCCGGCCAGCTCCGCGGCGGCCCGGGCGGCCGCCAGCTCGGCCGCCTTGCGCTCGGTGACGTCGGTGGCGGTGCCGTGGACGCGCACCTCCGCGCCGCTCCCGTCCCGCTCGACGGCGGCGCGGCAGGCCACCCAGCCGGTGCTGCCGTCGGCGCGCAGCACCCGGTGCTCGAGGCCGTACTCCTCGCGGCCGGCGCGGACGTCGGCGAGCAGCTGCACCAGCTCGGCCCGGTCGTCGGGGTGCACCCGCGCCAGGTAGCCCCCGACGGTGGGCACCAGCGCGTCCGGCGGCACGCCGAAGATGCGGTACATCTCGTCGGACCAGGTGACCGTGTCGGTGACGACGTCCCAGTCCCACCGGCCCAGCCGCGCCACCCGCTGCGCCTCCAGCAGCCGCCGCTCGCTCTCCTGCAGGCGCGCCTCGATCGCCACCCGCTCCGTGACGTCCTGCGCCGTGCCGACCAGGAGCACGGCGTTCCCCGCCTCGTCCCGGGTGACCGACCCGCGGGCACGCACCCAGATGAGCGCGCCGTCGCCGCAGACCACCCGGTGGTCGAAGTCGAACACCCCGCCCGCACCCAGCGCGGAGAGGATGGCCTGCTCGGCGCGGCCCCGGTCGTCGGGGTGGACCATCTGCATGCAGATCTCGAAGGTCGGCGTCACCACGGCGGGGTCGAGCCGGTAGACGGCGAACAGCTCGTCGCTGAAGGTCACCGCGCCGGTGCGGACGTCCCACTCCCAGCTGCCCATCGCGGCCAGCCGCTGCGCCTCGGCGAGCCAGCGCCGGCTGCGGGCCAGCGCGAGGACCGGGTCCTCGGGTGCGGGGTCCCCGGGCGCGGGGTCCTCCGCCGCGGCGACTCTGCTCATGCCACTCCCCGGACCGGTCCGACTCGGATCTCCGTGCGGGGGGCACGTTAGGGGACGGGAGGGGTGCGCAGCCCCGATCAGCGCACGAGCGGAGGGCGTGGGATTCGAACCCACGATGGGTTTGACCCCATAGCGGTTTTCAAGACCGCCGCCATCGGCCACTAGGCGAGCCCTCCCGGCAGGTCGAGGCTAACCCGGCCTCCCGGGAGGACCCACCCGGCCGCGCCGCCGGGGCGTCAGCAGCGGGGCTGCGGGTCGACGAGCACCGGTGCCGGGGTCGCCGCCTCCGGCACGAGGTAAGTGATCGTGAAGACGGCGGGTTCGTCGCCGTCGTTGGCCAGGGTGTGCACCCCCGACGGGTGGGCGAACGCGGTGCCGGCCGGGTAGGTCTCCTCCGTGCAGCCGTTCCCGGCGTGGTGTGGGGGCTCGACCATCCGCAGCGTGCCGCTCACGACGACGGCCACGGACGGTCCGAGGTGCGTGTGGAAGCCGGTGGACGTGTGCGGCGGCAGGGTGGCCCGGACCACGGCGACGTCGGTCGGCTCGGTGACGGCGAGGGTGATCCCGGCCTCGCTGTCGACGAGGCGGAACTCGCCCGCCGACCCGCGGGCCAGCAGCTCCGAGGTCACCGCCGAGGGACTGGCCGGCGGGATCCCCCCGTCCGGGTCGAGGACGGCGGCGGTGTCGGGATCCGCCACGGCCGCGCCCGCCGCCAGCACCGGCGCGAGCAGCGCGCCGAGCCCGATCGCCGCCACCCTCGTCCTCCTCGCGACCGTCCGTGACATCTCGGCCTCCCTGGTGCGCTCGGCTCCCGCCTGCCCGCGGGAGGCCGACGCTAGGGCGGTGCGGGGCAGGGCGGATGAGAGCCGGATGAGACTCCGGTGAGGCGACGGCGGGCATGATCCGGGACCGGCCGGTGTTGTCCCTCCGACCCGGTCCGCGACCCCGTCGCGTCGACCCGCCCCGCACGCCGATCCGAGGACACCTCCTGCCCGAGACCGCTCCCCCGCCGTCCACCCGCCGCCGGGTGCGGCGCCCCGCCGACGGGCGCCCTCCACTCCCGACGACCGCCGACCGCGCGGCCGAGCGCGATGCCCAGCGTGAGGCCCGGCGTGAGGCCGTCCGCGCCGAGCGGCGCGCCCAGCAGCTGTGGGTCGAGGGCGCCGCACCCGAGCTGCCCGTCCGCGCGACCCCGCCGCAGCGGGTCGTCTTCCACCTCGGCCCGACCAACTCGGGCAAGACGTACGAGTCGCTGCAGGCGCTAGCCGCCACCGGCTCCGGCGTCTACGCCGCGCCGCTGCGCCAGCTCGCCCACGAGGCCTACGCCAAGCTCGCCGCCGGCCTGCCCGAGGGCGCCGTCGGCCTGTCCACCGGCGAGGAGGAGATCCACCCGCAGGCGGACATCCTCTGCTGCACGGTGGAGAAGGCGCCGATGCGCGGCGAGCTGCTCGTCCTCGACGAGTCGCACTGGATCGCCGACGCCGACCGCGGGCACCACTGGGCCCGGCTGCTGCTCACCGGCGAGTACCGCGAGATGCACCTGGTCTCGGCGGCCGAGGCGCACCCGCAGCTGGCGCCGCTGGTGTCCGACGCCGGCGAGGTCGAGGTGGTCCACCACCGGCGGCTGTCCCGGCTCGACGTCCTGCGCGCGCCGGTGCGCACCCCGCGCGTGCGCTCGCAGACCCTCGTCGTCGCCTTCTCCCGCAAGACCGTCTACGCCGTCGCCGCCGAGCTCGACCGGCACCGGCCGGGGAAGGTGGGCGTCCTCTACGGCGCGCTGCCGCCGGCCACCCGCCGCGAGGTCATCGAGCGGTTCACCACCGGCGAGCTCGACGTCCTCGTCACCACCGACGTCATCGGCCACGGCATCAACGTCCCGGCCACCACCGTGCTGTTCGCCGAGACGACGAAGTTCGACGGCACCGAGCTGCGGCCGCTGCGCAGCTGGGAGGCCGCCCAGATCGCCGGGCGGGCCGGCCGCTACGGCCTGACCGGGCACGGGACGGTCGGCGTCCTGGCCGGCGTGCCCGGACTCCGGGCGTCGGCGGCGCTCGTGGCCGTCGGCGCCGAGGTGGCCCGCGGCGAGCGGGTCAGCGACCTGCCGGCCCGCGGGGCGCGGCTGCGCCCGGAGCTCGAGGACCTCGGCGCCGTCGAGGCGGCCGACCTGCCCGAGGCCCTGGTCCGCTGGGAGTCCTGGGCCCGCACGGCCACAAGCGACCGGGCGATGACCCCGGACGACGTCGGCGAGCTGGTGCTGCGGGTGCGGGCGCTGCTGCCGCTGCTGCGCGGGCCGCTCGGCGCGGTCGGCGACCTGCGCACCGTCTGGCGCCTGGTGCAGCTGCCGATCGACTACGAGCCGCCGCGGCGCACCCGCTGGCTGGTGCTCGCCCGCGCCGCGCTGCGGCACGCCGCGGGCCTGCCGGTGCGGCCGGAGCTGGTGCTGCCCGACGTCCCGGTCGGCGGGAGCGTCGAGGAGTTCGAGCAGGCCGCCGCGGCCGCCCGCGACGCCCAGGCGCTGCTGCGGCAGTTCCCCGGCGTCGCGGACCTGGACGCCGACGACGCCGCCTGGGTCGAGGAGGAGTGCGCCGAGGCGATCAGCGAGCTGCTGCCCGACGCGATCGCGGTGAGCCGGTCCAGCGCCTGCGTCGAGTGCGGCACCGCGATCGCCCCGTGGTTCTCCACCTGCCGCCCGTGCAGCGCACCGCGCGGCCGCGGCCGCGACGGGCACCCTCGCCCCGGCGGCCGGGACGGGCGGCGGGCTCCCCGCTCGGGCTCCCGGCAGGGCCGGCGCCCCACCCGCACCGGCCGCGGCTGACGAACACGCGCCGGGCGCCCCCTCCGCCGTCCGGAGGGGGCGCCTGGCGCGTTCTCGCCCGGGGGCGGGGCGTCAGGCCTCCGGCGGCTCGGCGGGGGCGAGCAGCCGGTCGTAGACGACTGCCGCCAGGACGCCGCCGACGAGCGGAGCCAGCAGGTAGATCCACAGCGCCGAGAGCTCCCCGGCCAGCAGGTCCGGGCCGAAGGCGCGCGCCGGGTTGACCGCCCCGCCGGTGAGCGGCCCCGCGACGAAGACGCCCGCGGCCAGCGCGAACCCGACGGCCACCGGCGCGATCGCGGCCTGGGCGCGCTCGTCGGTGGCGACGGACACCACGACGAGGACCAGGACGAAGGTCACCAGCGCCTCGACGAGGAAGCCCCGGCCGGCCGAGACGCCCGGCTGCAGCGTCGTCGCGCCGAGCAGCCCCTCGTCCCGGCCCGCCTGCCCGTAGGCCGCCCACGTGGCCGCCGCGCCGACGACCGCGCCGACGAGCTGGGCGAGGACGTAGGCGCCGGCGGCGGGCCAGGGGAAGCGCCGGGTCACGGCCAGCCCCAGCGTCACCGCCGGGTTGAGGTGGCAGCCCGACACGTGGCCCAGGGCCGCGGCGAGCGCGGTGAGCACCAGGCCGAAGGCCAGCACCACGGCCAGCAGGTCGTAGACCGGGTTGCCGGTGGCGGGCGTGGCCACCGCGGTGCTGGTCCCGACGAACACGAGGACTGCCGTCCCGACCAGCTCGGTGAGGGCGGTGCGCCCCACCCTGTCGTCGATCCTGCTCCCGTACAGGCCGGTGGCCGCGGCCCTCCGGCCGGTGCTGCTCGCTGCCATCGTCGGATCCCCGGTCGATCGGCACGGCCCGCGTGGCTGCGGTCGTCCGCCCGTGCCCTCATCCCGCACGGGCGAAACGGCCGACCGGGGGGCCGCAGGTCAGGTCGCCGGGTCGCCCGCGGTGACCGGCTCGTCGGGCCGCTCCCGCTCCACCGGCTCCCCGACGACGCCGTGCAGGTGGCAGGCGGCGACGTGCCCCGGCGCGGAGCCGACCGGCTGCAGCGCCGGGTCGACGTCGGGGCAGGGCTCGAAGACGTCGGGGCAGCGGGTGCGGAACCGGCAGCCGCTGGGCACCCGGGCCGGCGAGGGGACGTCGCCGCGCAGCACGATCCGCTGCCGCGACCGCTCCAGCGCCGGGTGCGGCACCGGCACCGCCGACAGCAGCGCCCGCGTGTAGGGCATCTGCGGCTCGGCGGCGACGGCGGCCGCGGGCCCCACCTCGACCACCCGGCCCAGGTACATCACCGCGATCCGGTCGGACACGTGCCGCACCGCCGACAGGTCGTGCGAGACGAACAGCAGCGTGAGGCCGAGCTGCCGCTGCAGCCGGCGCAGCAGGTTCAGCACCTGCGCCTGCACGCTGACGTCGAGGGAGGCGATCGCCTCGTCGCAGACCAGGAAGTCCGGCTCGCCGGCCAGCGCGCGGGCGATGCCGACCCGCTGCCGCTGGCCGCCGGAGAACTCGTGCGGGTAGCGGGCGGCCACCGCCGGGTCCAGGCCGACCAGCTCCAGCAGCTCGCGCACCCGCGCGGCCCGCGCCTGCCGCCCCGGGTGCAGGCCGTGCACCTCCAGCGGCTCGGCCACCGTCTGCGCCACCGTGCGCCGCGGGTCGAGGGAGGCGAACGGGTCCTGGAACACCATCCCGGCCCGCCGCCGCAGCTCGCGCAGCTCCCGCCTGCCCATGGCCGTGACGTCCGTGCCGTCGAAGGTGACCGTGCCACCGGTGGGCTGGACCAGCCGCAGCAGCGCGTTGCCCAGCGTGGACTTCCCGCACCCGGACTCCCCCACCAGGCCCAGCGTCTCGCCGCGGTACACGTCGAGGTCCACGCCGTCGACGGCGCGCAGCACGCCGGTGGTGCGGCGCACCAGCCCGCCCGAGCGGACGGGGAAGTGCACCTCCAGGCCCCGGGCGGAGACCAGGACCTCCTGCTCCGTCGTCGAGGTCACGACGCCTCCTCCTCCGCGCACCACGTGGCCGCCCGGTGCGGCAGGCCGTCGCGCCCGGACCCGACGACGGCCAGCGGCGGCTGCTCGGTCTCGCAGCGCGCGTCGCCGCGCACCGGGCAGCGCGGCCAGAACACGCAGCCGGCGGGCAGGTCGGTGGGCGGGGGCGGCGTCCCGGGGATGGTGGCCAGGTCGCCACCGCCGCCGGCGGCGAGGTCGGGCAGCGCGCCGAGCAGGCCGCGGGTGTAGGGGTGCACCGGCCGCTCGAGGACGTCGTCGACCGTGCCGTCCTCCACGCAGCGCCCGCCGTACATGACCAGCACCCGGTCGGCGATGCCGGCGACGACGCCGAGGTCGTGGGTGATCCAGATGACGCCGGTGCCGTGGTCGGCCTGCAGCCGCTCGACCAGGTCGAGGATCTGCGCCTGCACGGTGACGTCGAGCGCCGTCGTCGCCTCGTCGGCGATGAGCAGCGACGGCGAGTTGGCCAGCGCGATCGCGATGACCACCCGCTGCCGCATGCCGCCGGACAGCTCGTGCGGGAAGCGGTCCACCGCGCGGCCGGGGTCGGGCAGCCCCACCTCGGCGAGCAGCTCCACCGCGCGCGCCCGGGCCTCGGCCTTGGACACCGCCCCGTGCGCGCGGATGCCCTCGGCGAGCTGCCGGCCCACGGTGAGCACCGGGTTGAGCGAGGTCATCGGGTCCTGGAAGACCATGCCGACGCCGGGCCCGCGGACCTGCCGCAGCCGGTCGGGGGACATGGTGAGCAGGTCTTCCCCCCGCAGCAGCGCCCGGCCGGTCACCGTCGCCGTCCGCGCCGGCAGCAGACCCACCAGCGCGAGCACCGACACGCTCTTGCCGCTGCCCGACTCCCCCACGACGGCGACCGTCTCGCCCGGCCCGACGGTGTAGCTCAGGCCGTTGACCACGTGCGCCGTCCCGCGCGGGGTGCGCAGGTCCACCCGCAGGTCCTGCACCTCCAGGACCGGTTCCGCGGCGGTCTCGGGCAGCGCGCTCACCGGCCGCCTCCGGCCATGAGGGTGCGCTGCCGGGGGTCGAGGACGTCCCGCAGCCCGTCGCCGAGCAGGTTGAAGCACAGCACCGTGATCACGATCGCCAGGCCCGGGAAGACCGTGTACCACCAGGCCTGCTCGATGAAGCCGCGGCCGTCGGCGAGCATCAGCCCCCACGACGGGTTGGGCCGGCGCGGGCCCAGGCCGAGGAAGGACAGCGCCGCCTCGGCCAGCACCGCGAAGGCCAGGCTGATCGAGGTCTGCACGATGATCGGCGGTGCGGCGTTGGGCAGCACGTGCCGGGTGACCAGCCGCCAGTCCGAGGCGCCGACCGAGCGCGAGGCCCGCACGTACACCTCCTCGCGCACGCCGAGCACGCTGGCGCGGGTGACCCGGGCGAAGATCGGCACGTAGACGATGCCGATCGCGAGGATGGCGTTGGCCGGCCCGGCGCCGCGGATGGCCACGATGGCGATGGCCAGCAGCACCGCCGGGAAGGCGAACAGCACGTCCATCAGCCGCATCAGCGCGTCGTCGACCCACCGGCCGTAGAAGCCGGCGAGCAGGCCGATCAGCGTGCCGACGACCAGGGCGAACGCGACGGAGAGGAAGCCGACCCGCAGCGACGTCGCCGCGCCCAGGATGACCCGGCTGAGGATGTCCCGGCCGAACTCGTCGGTGCCGAACGGGTGGTCCCAGCTCGGCGGCTGCAACTGGAGCGAGGGGTCCTGCTCGTTGGGGCCGTCGGGGGCGAGCGTCTCGTCGAAGACCGCCATCAGCACGATCAGGAGCAGGACCACCGCCGAGACCGCAGCGGTCGGGTTGCGGGCGAGCAGGCCGAGCGTCTCCCGCCAGCGGGGGCGCGGCGGGGCCGCCGTCGGCAGGGGCTCGGCGGGCGGGGGGACGGCCGGGGTGGCGCCCGGCGTCGGCAGCTGCGTCATCGGCGGGTGATCCTCGGGTCGATGCGGCTGTAGAGCAGGTCCACCAGCAGGTTGATGACCAGGAAGACCAGGGCGAACAGCAGGACGGCGCCCTGCAGCACCGGGAAGTCGCGGTCGCGCACCGCCTGGTAGGCCAGCTGCCCCAGCCCCGGCCACGAGAAGACGATCTCCACGACGACGACGCCGGACAGCAGGTAGGCCAGCTGCACGCCGGTGACCGTGACCAGCGGCAGGAGGGCGTTGCGCAGCACGTGCCAGGTCAGCACCTGGCGGGTCGCGACGCCCTTGGCCTGCGCCGTCCGCACGTGGTCGGAGCCCAGGGCCTCGAGCGTGCTCGACCGGACGAACCTCGTGATCACCGAGCCCGAGACGACGCCGGTGGCGATCGCGGGCAGCACCAGCCGCTGCGCCCAGCCCAGCGGGTCCTCGGTCAGCGGGACGTAGCCGCCCGAGGGCAGCCAGCCGAGCGTCCCGGCGAAGACCAGGATCAGCATGATCGACAGCCAGAAGTCGGGCACCGAGATGCCGAACTGGCTGACGACGGTGGCCAGCCGGTCGACGAACGACCGCGGGTGCAGCGCCGAGAGCATCCCGAGCGGCAGCGCGATGACCAGCGCGACCAGCAGCGACGCGAAGGCCAGCGTCAGCGTCGCCGGCAGCCGCTCGGCGATCAGCGAGGTGACCGTCTCGCCGCTGCGGAAGCTCACCCCCAGGTCACCGGTGACCGCCCGCCCGGCCCAGGTGAGGTACTGCTGGACCAGGGGGAGGTCCAGCCCGCTGCGCTCCCGCAGGGCGTCGTAGGTCTCCTGGGAGTACCTCGTGCCGAGGGCCAGGCGGATCGGGTCGCCCCGCACGAGGTGGATCAGGGAGAAGACCAGGACGCTCACACCGGCCAGGACGACGATCGCCTGGCCGGCCCGCCGGAGCAGGTAGCCGCTCAGGGCAGCTCCACGTTCTCGAACTCGATCGCCGAGTCCGCCCGCACCTGGTAGCCGGTCAGCCCCGGCACCCAGGCCTGCACCTCGTCGGGGTTGTAGAGGTACAGATAGCTGACGTCGTCGACGATGATCCGCGCGGCCTCGTCGTAGAGGCCCTTGCGGGTGGCCTGGTCCGGCTCGGTGGCGGCGCGGGTCAGCAGGTCGTCCACCTGCGGGTTGCTGTAGCCCTGGTAGTTGCTGCCGCCGGTGGACAGGTGCTGGTTCTCGTAGAAGTCGGCCGGGTCGATGTTGCCGATCCACTCGAGCATGAAGGCGTCGAAGTCGCCCTGGGACTGCCGGTCCAGCCAGGTGGCGAAGTCCTCCTCCTGGATCTCCACCTGGATGCCGATCGGCTCGAGCTCGCTGGCGATCACCTGGGCGGCGGCCACCGTCTCGGGGTACTCGTCGGTGACCATCAGGCCCATCGTCAGCGGCGTCTGCACGCCGGCCTGCGCCAGCAGCTCCCGGGCGGCGTCGTCGTCCGGGGTGAACGGCGCGTAGTCCAGGTACCAGGGGCTGCCCTGCGGGATCGCCGTCTGGTTGGGCTGCGCGGTGCCGAAGCGGGCGGCCTGGGTGATCTCGTCGCGGTCCAGCGCGGTCGCGATGGCCCGGCGCACGTCCCGGTTGTCGAACGGCGGGACGGCGTAGTTCATCGACAGGTAGAAGTACTCGACGCTGGTGACCGAGCCGAGCTCGACCGCCTCGTCGTCCTCGAGGTCCGCCACGTTCTGCGGCGGGACGTTGTCGGTCCACTGGACCTCGCCGTTGCGCAGCGCGGTCAGCGCGGAGCTGGGCTCGGAGATGTAGCGGAACTCGACGCCGTCGATGCCCGGCGCCCCGCCCCAGTAGTCGTCGAAGGTGGTGAGGGTGGTGGCGTTGGCGTCGGAGCCCTCCAGCCGGAACGGGCCGGTGCCGTTGGCCTCGCTCTGCAGGTCGAACTCCTCGGCGGCGTTCTCCGAGACGATCGCCATGCCCTTGAACGACCCGATCAGCTCGAGCAGGTTCGGCGTCGGCCGGGTCAGGGTGAGGACGACGGTCCGCGGGTCGGGCCCCTGCACGTCGGCGACCGTGGCGAAGCGGTAGGCGTTGGACAGGTCCTCGTCGATGATCCGCCGGTAGCTGTAGACGACGTCGGCGGAGTCGAACTCGCTGCCGTCGTGGAAGGTCGCGCCCTCGCGGAGGGTGAACGTCCAGGTCAGCCCGTCGGGGCTGGTCGTCCACGACTCGGCCAGGCTCGGCTGCATGGTGAGGTCCTCGGCGCTGGGGACGACGAGGGTGTCGTACACGTTCTCCAGCACCTGGAAGCTCGCGTAGGCGTTGGTGACGTGCGGGTCGAACTGGTCGGGCTCGGCGCTGACCGCGGCGACCAGCACGTCGTCGCCTCCTCCGCCGCCCCCTCCTCCCCCGGTGTCGACGCTCTCCCCGCCGCCGCAGGCGGAGAGGACGAGGGCCGCCGCCGCGGCCAGGGGCAGGAGCCGGTTCGTGCGCACGGGGACCTCCGGGGGGCTCGGTGACGTCTCCGTCCCCGACCCTGGCCCTCTCTCTCCGTCCCCGCAGTTCGAGACGGTGATCGTCACGTTCCCTCGACCCGGCCGTCACACGTCGCGCCGGTGGTGGCCCGGCGGATCGCCTCGACGTCGCACTTGGGCACCCGGTCGGCGGTCAGCAGCCCGTTGACCTCCTGGTAGGTGTCGGTGAGCTGGGTCCAGCAGGCGCCGGCCAGGGCGGTGCTGGCGTGCACGGCGGCCCACTGGTCGCGGTAGCGGGCGAGCAGGTCCTCCGGGGAGCGGGCGTCGGCGTAGCCCCACGGCCGGGTGTGGTCGGGGTCGGAGCGCCCCGCGTTCAGCGCGATCCCGCCGAACTCGGACAGGACGACGGCGCGGCCGGCGACGCCCGCGCGGTCGAGGTCGGTCAGCCGGCCGTCGGGACGCCGTCCCGTCGCCAGGCGCTCGAGGTCGGCGGCGGTGGCGTAACGGGCGGCGAGCACCGCCGGGTCCTGCTCGTAGTCGTGGACGCCGAGGACGCTCCCGCCGAGGGCCTCCCAGCCGTCGTTCGCCGAGACGGGGCGGGTGCCGTCGAGCGCGTCGGCGGTGGCGGCCAGGGCCGTGACCAGGCCGCGCTGGGCCCGGTCGGCGGCCGCCTCCTGCACGCCCCACGACTCGTTGAGCGGCACCCAGGCGACCACGCTCGGGTGCCCGCGGTGGGCGACCACCACGTCGGCCCACTCGCGCAGCAGCCGGGCGGCCGAGGTGGGCCCGGGGCGGTAGGCGGCGGGCATCTCGGCCCACACGAGCAGGCCCATGCGGTCGGCGAGCGCGAGGTACCGCGGGTCCTCGGTCTTCTGGTGCTTGCGGGCGCCGGTGAAGCCCAGCGCCCGGGTGAGCTCCAGGTCGCGGCGCAGCGCGGCGACGTCGGGCGGGGTGGCGCCGGTGTGCGGCCAGTAGCCCTGGTCGAGCACCAGGCGCAGCGGCACGGGACGGCCGTTGACCAGCAGGCGCCCGTCGTCGACCTCGACCGAGCGCAGCGCGGTGTAGCTCGCGACCTCGTCGAGCACCTCGCCGTCGTCGCGGACCAGCGCGATCTCGGCGTCGATCAGCACCGGGTCCGGGCCGGGCTCCCAGGTCAGGTGCCAGCGGTCGTCGGTGCCGCCGTCGCCGACCCGCAGCGTCCGCTCGACGACCGCGCCGTGGACCCGGACCGCGTCGTCGGCCAGCAGCCGCTCCCCGGCCCACAGGCGCAGGTGCAGCCGGGCGCGGGTGACGGGGACCGACAGCTCCACCCGGACGTCGACGCGCAGCGTGCGCGGGTCGCCGCGCCAGACGACGTCGGTGACGTGCTCCCGCGCCACGGACTCCAGCCACGGCGTGCGCCAGATGCCGGTGGTGCGCGGGTAGAAGATCTCGTGCGGCTCGTCGCGCCAGTCCTGCTTGCCGCGCGGCGCCTCGAGGTCGCGGGGGTCGTCGTCGGCCCGGACGAGGAGGTCGGCGCCGTCGCCGAGGGAGTCGGTGACGTCGACCCGGAAGGGCGTGTAGCCGCCCTCGTGCCGCGTGACGTGCGCGCCGCCGACCCAGACGTCGCACACGCGGTCCACTGCCCCGAGGTTCAGCACCGTGCGGCGGTCGCCCTGCCGGCCGGGCAGCGGGCGGCGGTACCAGGCGCGGGGCAGCGGGCCGGTCCACCCGATGCCGCTGGCCGGGGTCTCCGGGGCGTACGGGACGCGGATCGTGCGCTCGAAGCGGACGGTGCCGGGCGTGGCGGCGAGGTCCGGGTCCGCCGCGAACTGCCAGTCCCCGTCGAGCGAGCGCCAGGGCCGGCGCAGCAGGGGGCGGGGGTGGGCGGTCGGGTCGTCGGCGACGGGCACGCCCCCACCTCACCGGACCGGGGCGGCCCCCGCACGGCACGGCCACCGCCGGGTGCCGACGCCGGCGCCGCTCGCGCAGGCCGCGGACGCCGTCGGCCGCACCGTGTGGAGGAGGATCCCGGTGTGCTGCTGACCGGCGCGCGGCTGCGCGACGCCGGCGGGGTGACCGACGGCGGCTGGGTGCTCCTCGACGGCGACACCATCGCCGCCACCGGCACCGGCCCGCCGCCGGACTCCGGCGAGACCGTCGACCTGGCCGGCGCGGAGCTCACCCCGGGCTTCGTCGACCTGCACGCGCACGGCGGCGGAGGCGCGGCGTTCGACGACGGCCCCGACGCGATCCGCACCGCGCTGGCCGTGCACCGCGCCGCGGGCACCACGCGCTCGGTGCTCAGCCTGGTGGCCGCGCCGCTGGACCGGCTGGAGACGTCCCTGGCGGCCATCGCCGAGGTGGCCGCCGCGGACCCCACCGTGCTCGGCGCCCACCTCGAGGGCCCGTTCCTCGCGCCCGCCCGCTGCGGCGCGCACGACCCCCGCCACCTGCGCGCGCCCACCGCGGACGCCGTCGACCGGCTGCTCACCGCGGCGCGCGGCACGCTGCGCCAGGTCACCGTCGCCCCCGAACTGCCCGGCGCGCTGGAGGCGGTCCGCGACCTCACCGCCGCCGGCGTCGTCGTCGCGGTCGGGCACACCGACGCCGACGCCGCGCTCGCCGCGGCCGCGTTCGACGCCGGCGCCCGGCTGCTCACCCACGCGCTCAACGCCATGCCGGGCCTGCACCACCGCGAGCCCGGCCCGGTCGGCGCCGCGCTGGCCGACCCGCGGGTCACCCTGGAGCTCGTCCTCGACGGCGTGCACGTGCACCCCGTCGTCGCGCGGCTGCTGGTGGCCGGCGCGCCCGGCCGGGTCGCGCTGGTCACCGACGCGATGGCCGCCGCCGGCGCCGGCGACGGCGACCACCGGCTGGCCGGGCAGGCGGTCACCGTGCGCGGCGGCCGGGCGGTGCTCGCCGGCACCGGCACCCTCGCCGGGTCGACGCTCACCCAGGACGCCGCGCTGCGCACCGCCCTCGCCGCGGGCGTCGACCCGGTCGCCGCGGTCACCGCGCTCACCGCCACCCCGGCGCGGGTCCTCGGCCTCGGCGACCGGCTGGGCCGGCTGGCCCCTGGCGCCGCCGCGGACCTCGTCGCCCTGGATGCGGACCGGTCCGTCACGGCCGTCTGGGTGGCCGGCCGCCGGATCCGCTAGGGCCACTGCCAGGGCGGCTCTGCCGCGTGGGCGTGCCGTGGTGGTCGAGCCGGGTCAGCCGCGCGGCGGCCGCCTCGTCGACGACGACGGTCGCCCGCCGGTGCAGTTGCAGCGCCGAGGCCGGGCAGTCGGCGGCCGGCGGCCCCTCGACGGCGGCCGCGACCGCTTCCGCCTTGGCGCCGCCCTGCGCGACCAGCAGCAGCCGCCGCGCCTCGAGGATCGTGCCGAGCCCCTGGGTGAGTCCGTGGAGCGGCACCTCGTCGGGCGAGGCGAAGAAGCGGGCGTTGTCCGCGCGGGTGCGCGGCGCGAGGGTCGTCAGCCGGGTGCGTGAGGCGAACGACGACGCCGGCTCGTTGAAACCGATGTGCCCGTTGGCGCCGATCCCGAGCAGTTGGACGTCCACGCCGCCGGCCGCGGCGATCGCCCGCTCGTACTCCTCCGCCGCCGCATCCAGGTCGGCCGCGCCGCCGTCGGGGACGTGCACCCGCGCCGGGTCCAGGCCCAGCGGGCCGGTGACGTCGCGGGCGATCACCGCCGCGTAGCGCTGCGGGTGCCCGGCCGGCAGCCCCACGTACTCGTCGAGCGCGAACCCGCTGACGCCGGAGAGGTCCAGCTCCCCGGCGGCGACCCGGCGGGCGAGCTCGGCGTAGACGCCGACCGGCGAGGACCCGGTGGCCAGGCCCAGCACGGCGGCGGGCCGGCGCCGGACGACGTCGGCGACCACGTCGGCGGCGACCCGGGCGACGTCGTCCGGCCCGGGCAGGACGACCACCTCCACCCGACCACTGTCCCACCGCGCCCACGGGCCCGACGGGAGCGCCGGCCGACCACTCCGCCTCGCGTCCGGCCGTGATCCGGATCACACTGGGGGCCGAATCCGCATCCGAGTCCGAGGTGCCCGATGACCGACAGCGACCACCGCACCCGCATCCCCCGTGACCGCGAGCACGACTACACCCGCGAGATGGCCGACAAGCGCCAGGCCTTCGTCGCCGAGCGCACCGGCGTCGGCCTCGACCACGTCCGCCAGTACTCCTTCGACCCCGCCGTCCTGCCCGGCAACGTCGAGAACTTCACCGGCGTCGCCCAGGTGCCCATCGGGCTGGCCGGCCCGCTGACCCTGCGCGGCGAGCACGCGCAGGGCGACTTCTTCGTCCCGCTGGCCACGACCGAGGGCACGCTGGTGGCCAGCTACAACCGCGGGATGCGCGTGCTCGGCGAGAGCGGCGGCATCCGCACCACCGTCGTCGACGACCACATGCAGCGGGCCCCGGCGTTCATCCTCGACGACGCCCTGCAGGCCCGGGAGTTCGGCCGCTGGGTGGACGAGCACCTCGACGAGATCCGCGCCGCCGCCGAGGCCACCACCCGCTCGGGCCGGCTGACCTACATCGGCCAGCACCAGATCGGGCCGCTGCGGTACCTGCGGGTCAACTACACGACCGGCGACGCCGCGGGGCAGAACATGACCGGCAAGGCGACGCTGGCCGCCTGCGAGTGGATCCGGGAGAACCACCCCGACCACCCGCGCTTCGTGCTGTCCGGGGCGATCGACACCGACAAGAAGCACTCGCAGATCAACATGCTGATGACGCGGGGCAAGCGCGTCGTCGCCGAGGCCACCATCCCCCGGGAGGTGCTGCGGCGGCTGACCGGCGTCGACACGCGGGACCTGTTCGAGTACCGGCAGATCGGCATGGTCGGGTCGTTCATGTCCGGGGCGGCCTACAACGGCGCGCACGCGGCGAACGGGCTGACCGCGCTGTTCATCGCCACCGGGCAGGACGTGGCCAACGTCAGCGAGTCGCACTCCGGGGTCACCTACACCCAGCTGCTGGAGAACGGCGACTACTACTGGTCGACCACGCTGACGTCGCTGATCGTGGCCACCTACGGCGGCGGGACCGGGCTGCCCACCCAGCGCGAGTGCCTGGAGCTGCTGGGCTGCTACGGCTCCGGGAAGGTGCAGAAGTTCGCCGAGATCTGCGCCGGCGTGGTGCTGGCCGGCGACGTCTCGCTGACCTCGGCGATCCTCGCCGGCGACTGGGTCACCAGCCACGACGCGCTGGGCCGCAACCGCTGACCCGGCTCGGCGGACCCCGGCTCAGCGGATCTGGACGCCGGAGATCGTCCGGGCGATGACCAGCCGCTGGATCTCCGAGGTGCCCTCGAAGATCGTGTAGATCTTCGCGTCGCGGGCCATGCGCTCGACGGGGTAGTCGCGCGTGTAGCCGTTGCCACCCAGGACCTGCATGGCCTGCTCGGTCACCCGCACCGCCGTCTCGCCCGCGACCAGCTTGCTCATCGAGCCCTCGGCGGAGGTGAACGGCTGGCCGGTGCGCGCCATCCACGCGGCCCGCCAGACCAGCAGCCGGGCGGCGTCGATGGACGTCTTCATGTCGGCGAGCACGAAGGCGATCGCCTGGTTCTCGATGATCGGCCGGCCGAACTGCACCCGCTGCCTCGCGTAGTCCAGTGCGTACTCGTAGGCCGCCCGCGCCACCCCGACCGCCTGGGCGCCGACGCCGGGCCGGGTGCGCTCGAAGGTGGCCATCGACGGCTGGGTGCGGCCGCTGCGCAGGCCCTCCCGCGCCCGGGCCAGCCGCTCCTCGAGCCGCTCGCGGCCGCCGAGCAGGCAGTCGCCGGGGACCCGGCACCCGTCGAGGACGACCTCGGCGGTGTGCGAGGCACGGATGCCGTGCTTGAGGAACTTCTGCCCCTGGGAGAGCCCCTTCGTCCCCGGCGGGACGACGAAGCTGGCGTGGCCGCGCGCCTTGAGCTCCGGGTCGACGACGGCCGTGACGACGTGGACGTCGGCGATGCCGCCGTTGGTGGCCCAGGTCTTGGTGCCGGTGAGCACCCACTCGTCGGTCGCCTCGTCGTAGACCGCCCGGGTGCGCATCGCCCCGACGTCGGAGCCGGCGTCGGGCTCCGACGAGCAGAACGCGGCGACCTTCGGCTCGGCCTCGGTGCCGAACATGGCGGGGATCCACTGCCCGACCTGCTCGTCGGTGCCGTTGGCGCGCACGGACGCGGCCGCCAGCGTGGTGCCGACGATCGCCAGCCCGATCCCGGCGTCCCCCCAGAAGAGCTCCTCCATGGTGAGCGGGATGCCGAGGCCGGACTCGTCGAACCACTGGGTGGCGAAGAAGTCGATCGAGTAGATCCCGGTCTTCGCCGCCTCCTGGAGGACCTCCCACGGGAAGGCCTCGCGCTCGTCGTACTCGGCGGCCGCGGGACGGATGACGTCCGCCGCGAACCCGTGCAGCCACTGCTGCAGCTCGACCTGGTCCTCGGTCAGCGCGAACGACACGGCCACGGTGCGTCTCCTCCGGTCAGAGCGGGCGGACGGTGCCCACGAGGTGGTCGGACCCGCTCCGGGGGGGGGGGGGGGGGGGGGGGGGGGGGGGGGGGGGGGGGGGGGGGGGGGGGGGGGGGGGGGGGGGGGGGGGGGGGGGGCGGGGGGGGGGGGGGGGGGGGGGGGGGGGGGGGGGGGGGGGGGGGGG